>JAQYWO010000458.1 GCA_029379215.1 Rhizonema sp. PD37 | reverse complement strand
TCGAAAAAACCAAAACACAGAGGAACTGGACAACGAATTGATGTTCCTGTTTTCCGCATCCTCAGTACAGCCTAGCCTTAACTGAACCGTATTGGATTATGAACCTGTTTTAGGATCAAATCCAACAAATGATTCACAGAAGCGAATCTCTAACAACGCTATACAAAATTCTCAGAACACACTAAAATATGACAGTGTTGGTATAATAGCAAACAATAGACAATTATATGTCGCTTCAGTTATGTGTTTTATTTATAACCAAAGACCGATGCTTTGTCTGGTAAGAAATGAGCGCCAATTCGGAATGTATCGAAACTTCAAGAAAATGGCTTCACCCAAGCGCAGTAATGACAGATAATTAATTTGCGTGTTTAGAAATATATAGCCCTATCGATGCATGATTTTATTGTTCACTTCAGGAATTTCTAGTGGGGGAACAACGCTTGAATCGAGTAATTGCATTATTTAATCAGTCGGGGGGTGTGGGCAAGAGCAGTTTAGCTATGAACCTTGCTTATCATCTGCAAGAGCATAAGAATCGGGTGCTTTTGGTAGATATGGATCCTCAAGGTTCTCTCACTACCTTTATGGGTTTAGAACCTACCTCTCTCAAACAAACCGTTTATGAGTCTCTTTTGCAGAGCCAACCTTTGCCTATTCACTCTAATATTCATGGCATCGATTTGGCTCCTGCTAATATCAACCTGAGTGCTGCTGAATTAGAATTGGTAGTAGCGGATATGCGAGATATTCGGCTTAAGGAAGCTTTAGAGCCAGTGCTTGAGCAGTATGACTTTATTCTCATTGACTGCCCACCCAGTTTAGGGCTTTTAAGCTATATCAGCCTTGTGGCAGCAACTTATGTGCTGGTGCCAATTCAAACTCAATATAAGTCTTTTTGTGGAACTGAGTTGCTTTTAAGCACGGTAGCACGAGTGCGATCGCGTCCTAATCGCAAGTTGCAAATCGCTGGATTTATTCCTACCATGTACGATGGTCGTAATGTTCAAGATGCTCGCACTTTGCAGGCTTTACAAGAGCAGTTAAATTCATTGGGTGTTGTTTACCCACCGATTCCTCGTTCTACTGCCTTTGCCGATGCTTCTGAAGAACATGTGCCATTGGCTCTCTATAATCGGAAAAATTCTGCTGTGCCTATTCTCAAAAAGATTGCGACTAGCTTGGAGAAATTGAAATGAGTAGACGCGATCGCCCCTATCAACAAATGAAATCGCTGGATGTCTTGTTTGGGGACTCTCAATCAGTGGCTGAGATGGTTCCTATCGAGGCAATTTGTCTCCCTGAGCAACAGCCAAGGCGTTACTTTGACGAGCAGGCAATGCAGGAGTTGGTGGAGTCGGTACGACAGTACGGTGTTCTGCAACCCCTTCTTGTACGTTCTCGCTCAGTCGGCAATTATGAATTGGTAGCTGGGGAGCGTCGTTATCGAGCGGCTAAAGAGTGTGAATTAAATGAAGTGCCAGTTGTTATTCGCTCACTCACTGATGAAGAAGCAATGCAGCTTTCTCTGATTGAGAATCTTTGCCGTGAGGATTTAAACCCAGTGGAAGAGACGGAGGGCATTTTACAGTTGTTGGCACTACGTTTAGTTTGTGATGTCTCGGCTGTTACTCCGTTGCTGTACAGGATGAAAAATGTTGCCGAGAACAAAACTGAATCTAGGCATAACGTTATGCCTAACCCAGAATCGCAGCTGATTGAGGAAGTTTTTACCAGTTTAGGGCTGATGACTTGGGAATCTTTTGTAAAAAATCGCCTACCACTGCTCAATCTGCCTGATGAAATCTTAGCAGCTTTGCGTCAGGGGCAGATTGCTTACACGAAAGCCAAGGCTCTAGCCCGTTTGAAAGATAAAGCTGCAAGAATTGAACTACTTGAAGCGGCGATTACGGAAAATCTCTCGCTCAGTCAAATTCAGTCGCGGCTCAAGTCATACCAAGAGCCAACTGAGCCAACGGAACGAAAAGAACGTATTGAACAGACAATTCGCAGAGTTAAACAGGCGCGGGTTTGGGAAAACCAAGAGAAATGGAGTCGCCTAGAAGCACTCTTAGCTGAAATTGAGACGCTGATTACTAACGAGTAAGGATGAGCGTAGTTGCCTACTCAATTAGGTGGGTAAGTAGGGGATTGTGGTTTGAATAAATAAAACCAGCAGTAAAATATGGCATGATAAGTAGATGAATTAAAGTATACAGAACTATATAACAAAACGTAAATCTACTAGACAGCGTCCTATAAATTTTGGTTTTTGATAAATAATGAGCCTGAAGAGTTAATTTCAATTGTGCCCGACTTACTTAGTTCAATAATTGCTTATGAATAAAGCAAATCTGCTACAGCTAATTGAGCTTGCAGAAAGAGAAGGAACAACAGAACTTGATTTATCAGGTGAACAGTTGAGTGCATTACCGCCTGAAATTGGGAAGTTGACTCAACTCAAAAAATTGATTCTCGGCAAATATCAATATGACGCAAAGGGCAAAATTATCGGTTATATCGGGAATAACTTGAGTGTTTTACCTGGAGAAATTGGATTGCTCGGTAATCTTGAGGAACTTCAAATAGTTGCCAATCAACTAAGCAGTCTGCCAACAGAAATTGTCCAACTCACCAACTTGCAATTCTTCAGCCTCAACGGTAATCAACTGGGCAGTCTGCCATCAGAAATTGGCTCTCTCACCAACTTGCAATCCCTCTATATTACCGGTAATCAACTGAGCAGTCTGCCATCAGAAATTGGCTCTCTCACCAATTTGCAATCCCTCTATCTCGATAGCAATCAACTGAGCAGTCTGCCATCAGAAATTAGGCAAATGCCAAAGCTGAAAAAACTGGATTTGCGTGGGAACCCAGTGCCGATTCCACCTGAAATTTTGGGTTCAAAAAACTTAAGGGAAGATCCGGGTGATGTGAAGGAAATTCTTGATTTCTATTTCCGGATACAAGATCCATCCGAAACTGAACCTTTTTATGAAGCCAAATTTTTAATTATTGGTGAAGGGGGAGCTGGTAAAACCTCTTTAGCTAAGAAAATTGAAAATGAAAGCTACAAACTTCAGTCAGATGAAAAATCAACTTCAGGCATTGATGTGATTCAGTGGCATTTCACACAATCTAATGGCAAAGACTTTCGCGTCAATATTTGGGATTTTGGCGGGCAAGAAATTTACCATCAAACCCACCAATTTTTTCTCACTAAGCGTTCTCTGTACGCTTTAGTCGCTGATACTCGCAAAGAAAACACCGACTTTTACTGGTGGCTCAAGGTTGCCGAACTCTTAAGCGACAATAGCCCGATTCTAATTATTAAAAACGAAAAACAAGACCGTCAGTGCGAGGTTAATGATCGCTCCCTGCGTGCAGAATTTCCTCACCTCGAAAAAATTCTCCCAACCAACCTAGCCACTAATCGCGGTTTAGACAAAATTAAAGAAAATATTCAAACATATATTAGCAGGCTACCCCACGTTGGTCAACCTTTGCCGAAAATCTGGGTGAGAGTTCGTTCTGCCTTAGAAAATGATTCCCGCAATTACATCAGTCTGTCAGAATACGAGCAACTTTGCCGAGGGAATAGTTTAAGCGATCGCCAAGACATGTTGTTTTTAAGTCGTTATCTGCACGATTTGGGCGTTTGCCTACACTTTCAAGACGATGCTCCCCTTAAACACTACGTCATCCTCAAACCCGAATGGGGTACAACTGCCGTTTACAAAGTTTTAGACAACGAAACCGTTAAGAAAAATCTGGGGTGTTTTACTCAGAAGTCTCTTGTTGAAATTTGGGAGGAGAGCGAATATACCCAGATGCGAGATGAGTTACTCCAACTCATGATGCGATTCAAACTTTGCTACCCAATTCCTAACCGTCCTCATCACTATATTGCACCACAACTACTTGATATCAACCAACCCAACTACACGTGGTCAGATACGAATAATCTCATCTTACGCTACAAATACGAATTCATGCCCAAGGGTATTCTCACCCGCTTCATTGTCGAAACACATCCTTGGATTGAACAACAAAGCCTCGTTTGGAGAAGTGGTGTTGTTCTCAGCAAAGACGAAACTCGTGCCGAAATTATTGAACATTACAATCAAAAAGAAATCAAAATCCGTGTAGCCGGAAACCGTAAAAAAGATTTGCTCACAGTCGTTACTCACGAACTAGAAAAAATCCATCAGTCTTTTGAACGTTTGCAGTATGACACACTAGTCCCCTGTAACTGCACTACCTGTGAGGGAAGTTCGACTCCCCATACTTATCCTTTAGAAAAACTGCGTAAGCGCTTAAATGCTGGTCAATATCAAGTCCAGTGCGATGAAAGCTATGAAATGGTCGATGTACTCAGGCTCATTGACGATGTTAATTTGCCACCGCTTGGGGAAAATCGAAAACTTAACCACCAATCCACACCGTTACAACGTGAACTGAAGCTTAATAGAGACGAATCTTTATATTCAGCGACGAATCAGTATACCATGAATTACCAAGATTTTCAAGTATTAGTGACAAAAGACGAAAAAATTCGTGTCTCTTCAGAACAAGGGGAAGAACGGGGCGAATTGCGGTTGGATCTCAATGAAATTAAACTGGCATTACAACTGATAGATCTGGGACAGACAAATAAAGATTTACTCAAAGGATTAGGCGGCAAACTCTACCAAGCGCTTTTCCCCATGAATATTTACAGTCAATTAAAAGCTACAATAGCAGGCGCACAAGAAAATAATTATAATGTGCGCCTGCGTCTGATATTTGAATCTCCCGAATTAGGTGCCCTACCTTGGGAATTTCTCTACGACGAACGAACTAATACTTTCTTAGGAAACAACACCCAAACCGTACTCTCGCGTTATATTGACATTCCCCTAAAAAAGCGCGAACTCAAAGTTGTTACTGGAGTTTAGACTAAAAGCAATATGAGAGAACGTAAATCAAATGGAATTAGAG
>JAQYWO010000049.1 GCA_029379215.1 Rhizonema sp. PD37 | reverse complement strand
GTTGAATTTTGATTTTTCGGGACGCTTGGCTGATACGAGTTATTGTAAATTTGAAGGACCTGATATTCCGAAGTGTCTAGTACAAGATTTGGAAGGTGATTTCTTCACTGGCAGTCTTCAGGTGGATGAGAATGGTAGGAATATTGCTACTCCTTCACTAAAGGCCGTAAAATTCTTTGATTCGTCTGGCAAAAGCGTTTATCAGGAGTTATTCTCAACAGGCAATATTAGTTTAAACTCACAAGCAGCTACATTGTCTTTACAAAATAATTTTCCACCAACATTTTCCGAACAATTCACACTCAATTTTGTACCATCACCATCACTTTCTTTGACCGAACCTTTTGGTAGTTTTTTAAGTGGTAGTTTCGGCGGACAACAGGGCGCAAGCAGAAAACTTTTTCAATCTATCGATATTGTATCTGCAACAATTACTAGTCAGACTTCAGTATCAGTACCAGAAGCAAGCTCTGTACCTAGTCTTTTAATTTGCTTTGTTTCGGGGTTATTGTTGCAGAAAAAATCTGATTATAGTGTTAAATCAGGAGACATACAAAAGTAATATAAAAGTCCTATTTTATTGTTGAAAAAATAAGCATATAACTTAAACTTAGCGATTCTCGTTTCAGTCACATTCCATACGCCCTCTCATCGCCAAGGGCACCCCTCTCCTAATCTTGGGTTCCTCTTAAGGGAGAGAGGGCTAGAGTGTATGAGATTTGATTGAGAACGGCTAAAATCAGAGCAAACGCATTTAAGTTTGAGTGTAGGACATGAGATTTAGATGCTTTGGCAAAACGATCATGTCTGTTGAATTAATTGGTTTCAATCCCATTGCCGGGATTCGCTTCAATTCCACTTTATATATAGAGGATATATATGAGCAGGCGATCGCTGCTCTAAAAACTGTAGATCAGTTTGAGCCTCTTGAAATTCAAAGTGATATTGTTTCATTCCAAATTTCAACCCATATCGTGTCCGTTAAAGCACCCACACTAAAAGGAACACACCCTCAACCCCGCTTTGCTAGTGAGGAGCGAGTGGTTTCTTCCAAAATTCAGGTTAATTTACCGGACACGATATCATATCCTCTCTTACTTCATTCTCAGAACTTAGAAAGTACTCACACGGACATGAGATGACTCATCCGTTTCATTGCCTCATCCACATTTTCCCGACTGTTAAATGCCGAAATGCGGAAATAACCCTCACCAGCTGCACCAAAGCCAGAACCTGGTGTTCCCACAACATTGGTAGTATGTAGCAACTTATCGAAGAAATCCCAACTCGATAGCCCATTGGGTGTTTTTACCCAGACGTAAGGTGCATTGACACCACCATACACTGACAATCCGGCGGCTTTCAATTTCTCGCAAATATTTGTAGCATTTTCTAAATAGAAACTTACCAATGCCTTAATTTGCGCTTGACCTTCTTCAGAGTAGACTGCTTCAGCACCACGTTGAACAATGTAGGAAACTCCATTAAACTTGGTAGACTGACGGCGATTCCATAGTTTCCACAGTTCCACATCTGAACCATCCGACGCTTTGGCTGTGAGTGTTTTTGGCACAACTGTTAACGCACAACGAGTACCAGTAAAGCCTGCATTCTTGGAAAAAGAACGGAACTCGATCGCACATTCCCTGGCACCCTCAATTTCATAAATCGAGTGGGGAATCGAAGCATCGGTTATATAGGCTTCGTAAGCTGCATCAAAGAAAATAATCGAGCCATTTGCCCTAGCATAGTCCACCCAAGTCTGAAGATGTTCTTTCGTGGCAACAGCTCCAGTGGGATTATTGGGGAAGCAAAGGTAAATCAAATCAACTTTCTCAGAAGGAATCGATGCAGTGAAGTTGTTTTGCTCTGTAATCGGCAGATAGACTAAACCCTCATACTCACCCTTCTCGTTCATACCCTTTGTACGTCCTACCATGACGTTGGTATCTACGTATACGGGATATACGGGATCGGTGACTGCAATGATATTGTTTGTGCCAAAAATATCTAGAATATTCCCTGTATCACACTTAGAGCCATCGGAAACAAAAATTTCACTGGCGTCTATGTCGCATCCTCGCGATTGGAAATCATGAGCCGCAATTTTTTCTCGTAACCAAGCATAGCCTTGTTCTGGACCATATCCTTTGAAAGTCGTGCGATCGCCCATTTCTTCCACCGCATGAATCATCGCTGTGCGGCAAGCTTCTGGTAAAGGTTCTGTAACGTCACCAATACCCAGTCTAATGATTTTAGCATCAGGATTGGCGTCTGCAAACACATTGACCCGCCGAGCAATTTCCGGAAACAAGTAACCTGCTTTGAGTTTAAGGTAGTGATCGTTAACCGTTGCCATAGATAGTAGATTGTTACAAATGCTCTAGAACAGCTTAATACTAATCGTCCTAAGCTGAAATAATTTAGGCGACTTGAATGCCAGCACAGTGCTAGCATAAAAGTCATGAGCATCCTTAGGAGGCAGTATGGCAACAATTACTATTCGCAATATATCTGATGAGTTAGTTGATCGGATTAAACGCTTGGCGGGACAAAAGGGGATTTCGATGGAGCAAGAAATCCGCGATTTGTTGCAAAAACGCTATGGGCAACGTGATGAAGTACTTGCACGTATTCGTCAACGGGCGGAGGCATTACCAATGGAATCAGAAAGTCGGCTACAGTCTTGGAAATCAGAAGGGCGACTCTGATGGTGATTGATACGATGGTGTTTGCCTATGCGCTCTTACACGTAGAAGACAGGTATGAGCAGGCGATCGCTGCTTTAGAAACTGTAGATCAGATTGTGGTGCCTGATTCGCTGTTTGCCGAGTTGGGGAATGTGATTTGGCAATGGATACAATTTCGGCAACTACCGTTGCAAATAGGTTTAGATGCGCTGCAAGATGCTGAGGCATTGGTTGATGTCATGATTTCTAGTTCTCAAATTCGGGATGTTGCTTTAAAACTGGCAGTCGAGGCAAGTCATCCGTTCTACGATACGTTATTCGTGGCAGCAGCAATTCAATCTGATACTCAGGTGTTGACTTATGATCGGAAACTGGCGGCTAAATTTGGCGATCATATTGTATTGCTGGAATAGAGATAGGGATAAATGAAAATAGTGATATAGCAGGGGCGAACAGAAACAGCTTCAGGGCGAACAGCGTCAGGGCTAACAGCTTGAAATTGGCACATAGAATGAAATTTCTCTATTATTCTCAAACCCTCAATTTTCATAAAGGTATAGCATTTATTGCATTGACAAGCCTGCTCTACTTTACACTCGGACTCACTTGGAGTCATTCTGCTGAGGCTTTTCTACGAACAGAACAGATAATTAGTGAGTTACCTCATCATCAGACAACATCAAACAAGCTACCCAAAGAGATATCCACAGCAGTACTCAATGATGCAGCAAAGCGTTCAAGAGTCGCTGTTGCTGATTTGAAAATTACCAAAGTGACGCCCAAGAACTTTGGGAATCCCTGTGAGTTCAAGTTTGGTGAAATCTGTACCAAGGAGTACAATCCCATCGATGGCTGGGAAGTGATTGTTCAAGTTCGCCAACAATCTTGGACTTACCATGTCAGCAAAGTAAACACGCAAATTGTTTTAGATCCTAAGATCAGCAAAACCAGGAAAAGTTAATCGAAGTTGCTGAATCAGAAGACAGCGCAACTACGAACGACAAACTATTTTTTTGATTTCGTCAAGAAGTGCAATCCTGCATCTTAGCAGTTCGTTTTCGTTCTCTTAGACTATAATGATGGATCGTGTCCGAACAAAACAGCCAATGCCTAAACTCAAAACTCGTAAAGCAGCAGCGAAACGATTCCGCGCCACCGGTACCGGAAAAATCGTGCGTCGCAAAGCGTTTAAAAATCACCTCCTAGAACACAAGAGTCCCAACAAGAAGCGTAATATGTCGAAAATGGCAGTCGTTGACGAGCGCGATGCAGCTAATGTACGCCTCATGCTCCCTTATTTGTAAATATTTCAGGAATTTTAAGTTATGACACGGGTAAAACGCGGTAATGTTGCTCGCAAACGCCGCAATAAAATTCTCAAACTAGCTAAAGGTTTTCGTGGTTCCCATTCAACTCTGTTTAGAACCGCCAACCAACAGGTGATGAAGGCACTGCGCAGCGCTTACCGCGATCGCAAAAACCGCAAACGCGACTTCCGCCGTCTCTGGATCGCTCGCATCAATGCTGCTGCACGTCTACACGGCATGAGTTATAGTAAGTTGATCGGCAACTTGAAAAAAGCCAATATCCTGCTGAATCGCAAAATGTTGGCACAAATGGCAGTTGTCGATCCGGCAAGTTTTAGCAAAGTCGCGGAATTAGCCAGCCAAGCAAAGTAAACTCAGCAACGGATGTCAGGGATGATTCATTGGTTAATGCGCCAGCGGCGGAAGCTGTTGCTCTTATCTTCTGTATTCCTACTCATCTTCTCTGTCGTTTCTTATACAGAACCTTCAGTCTCCGCCGCCGAACTCCCGAAGATTCAGCGGCGAGGCTACTTAAATATTGCTGTTAAAGATAACGTGCGTCCGTTGGCGTTTAAAGATGCCAATGGCAATTTGCAAGGTTTAGAAATTGATTTGGCAAAAGCGCTAGCAGTTGATGTACTTGGCAAACCCAATGTTAAGTTAAAACCCGTCGCTAACCGCGATCGCTTGTCTTTTGTCTTAGATCACAAAGTTGATTTTACTATAGCTCGGGTGACAGCAACTCCCTCACGAGAACGCTTGGTAAGTTTCAGTATTCCTTATTACTTCGATGGGGCAATAATCGTCACAAAAGATCCTTCCATCCAAAAATGGAGCGATTTATCAAAGCGAAAAATTGCCGTTCTCAACAACTCCAGCACAATTGCGCCAGTACGATATTATCTACCCAGCGCTGAGCTAGTCGGAGTGAATTCTTACAAGCAAGCGCACTCGCTAATAGAAAGCAATGCCGTCGCTGCTTTTGCCGCAGATACCAGTATCCTTAGCGGTTGGATACAAGAGTATCCGCAGTATCACTTCCTACCAACAAAGTTGTCAACACAACCTTTGTCGGTGGTAATGCCCAAAGGATTCCAGTACGATGAATTGCGAGGCAAAGTCAATCAAGCGATCGCTCGCTACATGGCTTCTGGTTGGTTGAAAGAACGAGCTACATACTGGGGATTACAAAGCAATCAACCAAGTCTGGAGCGATAATCTTCATAAGAAAACTGCCGCCACATCTCAAATGTGCCGTCTTTTCTTACTACGCCGATTGAGGGATGCACTACCCCGTTAAACATTGAGCTTTTCACCATAGTGTAGTGCATCATATCCTCAAAAATAATGCGATCGCCGATTGACAAGTTGGAAGAAAAGGCATAATCACCGAGAAAATCCCCAGCTAAACAACTTGAGCCACCCATACGATACTTTGTCTCTCCCTCCTGTGGTTCATGTGCTCCGCGAATAACAGGTTTATAAGGCATTTCCAAACAATCGGGCATGTGAGCGGTAAACGAGACATCCAACATCACATTCATCACATCAGAAGTGGGAATAATATCTTGAACAGTACTGAGCAAAAATCCTGTTTCCCAAGCGATCGCAGATCCCGGCTCCAGGATAAGCTCAAGATGGGGGTAACGCTCATGAAACTCCTTCAAAACATGAATTGCATGTCCGACATCATAACCTTTACGAGTCATCAAGTGACCACCGCCAAGATTCAGCCACTTGAGATGCGGCAGAAAATGCCCGAAAAACTGCTCTATATTTACAAGCGTTTTTTCCAACGCATACGAGTCACTCTCACATAAGTTGTGACTTAAAAAACCATCTACTCCCTCAGGTAACTGATTCCCAAGATGCTCCGGTGAAATGCCCAGACGTGTAAAAGGCTGACAGGGATTATAGAGCATTGTTTGTACCGGTGAGTACTGGGGATTAATCCGCAGCCCTACTGACGGTTTAGATGACGTAGTTGATACTAAGCAGCGAAATCGCTCCCATTGACTCACAGAATTAAACGTCAAATGGGAAGCTTTCTGTAGAATCAAAGGCATATCCTCATCACGGTACGCCGGAGAATAGACATGAAGTTCACCGCCAAATTTCTCAGCTACCAGTTGCGCTTCCCAAAGCGAACTTGCTGAGGCACCGTGAAGTGTCTTGCGGATCAAAGGAAAACTATGAAAGAGGGCAAACCCTTTGAGCGCGAGAAGCACTCTTACAGGTGCTTCTCGCTGCACTCGTTCAAAAATGGCGAGGTTTTGCTCAAGACGTGCTTCTTCCAACACAAAACAAGGCGATGGGATAGTCAAGAGAAGTGTGTCGCACGTCTGTATCATTTAGTTGTCCTCAAAGGGTGATTCTTGATCAATCATCTCATGCCACGGAAGACCAAGTGGACCGAGCAACTCCATAAACGGATCTGGATCGCACTGCTCTACATTATACACTCCTGGCTTTTTCCAAAGTTTATTCACGACCATTAATGCACCAATCGTCGCCGGAACACCTGTTGTGTATGAGATTGCCTGAGAACCAACTTCTCGATAAGTAAGAGCGTGATCGCAATTATTATATACGTAGTACTTACGCTCTTTTCCATCCTTGATCCCACGAATATGACAGCCGATAGATGTCTGTCCTGTATAATTCTCTGCTAGAGATGACGGTTCTGGAAGGAGAGCCTTAAGGAACTTTAAAGGTACTACCTTCGTTCCTTCATAATCCACAGGATCGATACGTGTCAAACCAACATTCTCAAGAACTTGAAGATGGGTAATGTAGCTTTGTGAAAAAGTCATCCAAAAACGAGCTCTCTTCAGCGTGGAAATATGCTTGACAAGCGATTCCAGTTCTTCATGATACAGAAGATATGATTCGCGATCGCCTATTTCTGGATAAGGCACTGGACGATGAATCGAAAGAGGAGGCACCTCTACCCAAGCATTATCATAATACCGACCTTTTTGGGTAATTTCCCGGATATTGATTTCCGGATTGAAATTTGTGGCAAATACCTGCCCGTGATTTCCGGCGTTGCAATCAATAATATCGAGGTAATGAATCTCATCAAAATAGTGCTTGAGTGCATAGGCTGTAAAGACTCCAGTCACCCCCGGATCGAAGCCACATCCGAGAATGGCCGTAATTCCCGCATTTTTGTAGCGCTCCTCGTATTTCCACTGCCAACTATATTCAAATTTTGCTTCATTGGGAGGCTCGTAGTTAGCGGTATCAAGATAGTCAACGCCTGCTTCCAGACACGCATCCATCAATACTAAATCTTGATACGGAAGTGCGACATTAATTAAAATATCTGGGCGAAAATCTTCCAGGAGTTTGACAGTATTCTTGACATTATCTGCATCAAGTGCGGCTGTCTTCACTTTTGTTGAGTTAATACGTTTGGCGATTTGATCGCACTTGTCAATTGTCCGACTTGCTATCAGAATTTCGGAAAACTCTTCTCGTGCCGCACACTTGTGGGCGACGACGTTCCCTACCCCACCAGCTCCAACTATGATCACCCGTGCCATGCTACCTCCATTGAAGAAGTGAGTTATAAAGAGCGCAAATGCTAAAAGCTTGAGCAAATATCATGGGAAATTGGAATTTTCCCCAGCATCCTAAAAAAATTTGTCAAATTAGACGATTTATGGTCTGAGTATGGTACATGAAATAATATTCACATTTTTTCAGAACTCTAAACTTCTACCAAATTATAATTGATAGATGCTGAAAAGCTGATTGACAGTAAGCATTCGGCTTCAAGTGCCATCAGACGTCAACTCAATTGTACAAGCGTTTGGACAATCTGATAATTAGAGCAGCGGACGTGGCGATTGCCAGTCTAAGAGGAGTGAATAATCAACAAACGCATTAATCATGGCATCTCTACGCCTAAGGCGTTCATTTTACATAGCGGCTCTCGGCTGAAGCCTTTCTTTACAATGATGCTTCCATTAGAGTCCAAGACTTACCATCTTTTTTCTCTGCATCCTTAGCTTAGGAGTTTTTAAAATGTATTCATTTTTACTTGACATATTTACGTTATAACCTGTTGAAAGTAAAAAGATATTCTGTACTAAAGACTACCCATTTAGTTACCAACAGAATTCTTTTTTCTCGTGAAGGAAGATAAAGAAACCATGATTTGTAACGAGATATTATATTTTCGGCTGCTTATTAACAGTTTTTTTGCTTGCTAAACAATAGACGTTAGATATAGAGGTTTACCATAAATTAGTATTAAACTCTTTTTCTTAAAGAAAGTGTAAAGACAGTAGACTTTTTTGCCTGATATCGGGAAAATTACTTAAGTAAATGTTATTAGGGTAGTTAAAAAAAGTAGTTACTTGAGTAAAAACAAGCAACTACGCATTTAGTTACTTGTTAATAATCTAATTTTTTAAGGAAAACAGCAAGCATCCACTAAATAGTCTAATGAACACGAGCTTCTTATCAAAGGTGTATTATACCCTGTCCACAACAGTCGCATATAAAGTGAATTGGCACTCACCATAAATATGCAGAACAAAATAGAAACACAACCTCTACCCAGGCAGTCTTTGGGTAAACTAAAATTAGTTGAAAGCTTTACGAGTAGAGCTTTCAAAGACTTGTTGAGCCAACCGCAGGAAATTTACGACACGCAAGAGCATTTAGAGGCAGCTATTCAATGGCTGAAGCGGGCTCATGATTGCAGTCCTGATGATGGAGTTAGTTGGGGATATTCTTTAAAAGGCGGGTGGCGACTCTCCTATCGGGAAACATCTGGTTATATTGCCGACACATTTTTTGACTTGGCTAAGTACACTCAGGATAAAGATGCTTGGCAAAGAGCACTTACCATCTGTCGATGGTTAGTCAGAGTGCAGAACGATGACGGCTCTATTTCAGATCCTCGCTACGGTTCTGAAGGGATTGTGTTTGATACTGGTCAAGTGTTACAAGGACTGATTAGAGCTTATCAAGAAACTCAAGAGCCTGAATTTTTACAGGCAGCTGAGGCTGCTGTAGCTTGGCTTGTGAGAGTTGCTGATTCCACTGGACGCTGGACGAGAAACACTCACTTGGGTATTCCTCATGTTTACAATTCTCGCGTAGCTTGGTACGTGGCAAGGCTGCACACCCTTAAGCCCAATATAGAAGGAGAGCGGGTTGCACGTGCAAATTTGGATTGGGCACTGAGTCAGCAACGTTCAGGATGGTTTGAGCAGTGTGCTTTTAAACCAGGAGCTGCGCCTTTTACTCATAATATTGCTTATGCCATTCGCGGTCTATTAGAAGCAGGCTACGTGCTGAACGAGCAGAAGTATATTGATGGGGCGATCGCCGGAGCCAAAGCGGTGATGCAGCATCTAGGTTCAGATGGGTTCATTCCTGGACAAATTGATGTGAACGGCAAACCTCAAGGAAATTATTGCTGCCTGACTGGCAATTGTCAGATGGCAATCATTTGGCTTAAACTTTTTCAACAAACAGGCGAACAAGCGTACTACCAATCGGCTGAGAGCAGCTTGCGATATGTCATGTCTTGCCAGGAAATTCACACTGGTGATCCCAACATTCGCGGCGGCATTAAAGGTTCTCAGCCCATTTGGGGGAAATACACTCGGTTATCTTATCCAAATTGGGCGGCAAAGTTTTTTATTGATGGATTACTTCTGTTACTGAGGTTACAGTCATGAATGGAGGAGGGATATTTAAATATGACCTAGATCTGCCAACAAATAATTTTAAAAATGAGGTGAAGGCAAAAAACAGAATACAGATTTTAAACAGCGCTTTCGACCCAATGACAACTGAAGAAACAGTTGAGTGGGCAGTTCGGTTAATTAAAGAAGGTCAAAGAGGCTACATTTGTACGGTTAATGTTGCCATTTTAATGATGATGAGCTCAAATCCGCGACTCGCGAAGTTTGTGGAGAAAGCATCATTAATTGTAGCAGACGGTCAGCCAATTGTTTGGGCTTCACGATGGCTAAATTTGCCTCTGCCACAAAGGGTTACAGGAGTTGAGTTAATAGATGAGATCGCGGCAAAAGCCGAACGCGAGGAATTACGCATCTACTTGCTAGGAGCAACTTCAGACGCGATCGCAACAGCAGCATCAAATTTACAGGAAAAGTATCCCAAACTGAAAATTTGTGGGGTTGCCAACGGTTACTTCTCTCAAGCTCAAGCAAGCGAACGGGTAGAAGCAATCCGCCAAAGTGGTGCTCAAATTCTATTTGTGGGTATGGGCGTCCCCCGGCAAGAATACTTTTTAGAAGACAATTGGTTAGAATTGGGTGTTAATCTAGCGATCGGTGTAGGCGGTAGCTTTGAAATATTTGCAGGCACAAAGAAACGGGCACCTCTGTGGATGCAAGAAGTTGGACTGGAATGGCTCTATCGCTTGCTTCAAGAACCAGGAAGACTTTGGAAACGTTATCTAGTCACCAACTCGCGGTTTATCTATGAATTACTTCGGGTGTTACTGAATAGATTCTCTAAAAATTCAACATAAACATTGGTGTGAGATTCTGAGATAGAATATCAAAGATTCTATGCATGATAGTTGTGTTGTGTCGGGGTGAAGACTCTTCATTCAGACAGTTATAAAGTTAGGGCTGGTAATGGGTAATAGGAAGTCAAGAATAATGACCAATGCCCAATTACCGATTACCAAAACCCAAAATGTATAATTAGCTACTTTATTGACTCGTGAGGTGGCCACACGCGCTTATACTTTTAAAGATATACAGATATTATTTGTTAATCTTTGAAGTTAGATAGAAGATAAGAAAGTTTTTTATTTCCCTATTTTAAGGCAATGGACAACAATCTAGGAGTTATTTATCTCTCAATCCTGGTGTTTCTACTCTCATTCACAGTCATCAATGTTTTTAACCAGATTCTCAAAACACGCAAGTTAGAAAGGTCATTCTCCCGCTTACGTAAAAAGTTGGGTAAAGAAAAGGGTACGGTTCAAGAATATTACGAATTAGCGAGTATTTATTCAGAAAAAAAAATCTTTTCTCAAGCAATCCCTCTATTTCAAAAAGCTATTAAAGCTGCTGAAGAAGAAGGAGAAGAAAACATCGCGAGTATATACAATGGCTTAGGCTATGCTTACTTTGCACAAGAACAGCATGACTTAGCTATTCGTCAGTATAAAGAAGCTATCAAATACAAACCAGATTATGTAACAGCACTAAATAATCTCGGTCATGCTTATGAACGGAAAAAATTGACATCTCAGGCGCTATCAGCTTACGAAGATGCACTAAAATACGACCCAAAAAATTCCACTGCTAAACGCCGAGCTGAATCTATGCGACGCTTGGTATCTGTCTAGGTGAGAATCGAATAGCAAACATGAATTCATGCACAACAAATTAGTAATTTGTGCTTATACAGTGGTGAATGGTAGGGTTAGTGAAGGGTGATGGGTAATCGGTAATTGGTAGAAAGAACAATTATCAATGACCATGCACCAAATATATTCAACGAATGAGTACTTTTTTATAACTTCGTTAAACATCAGTTCCTATTGCCAACCGTACACCCCAAAATAAAATTAAGATTGTGATGGCAAGCCAGTCACTTCGAGTCAGCCGAAGGTTATGCCACTTCACTTGATGTTCGTTAGGGCTAGTAAAACCTCTTACCATCATCGCATTAGCCATTTGCTCTGCTCTTAACAGCAGATTTTCCAACAGCCTTTCTGCTACCATCAACCAAACTTTGATTGAGCCTTTCACACCCAACTTTTTCCAATTAATTGCTCTTGTTAATACAGAACGAATTAAATTTTGGATTTCTTCTAAAACCAGAGGTATGAACCGCAAGGACAAAGTTAAAGTGAGAGTAATTTCTGTGACGGGTAACTTCAACCGTCGCAGAGGTTGCATTAAACTTTCTATGCCAGCTGTGATTTCTTCTGGTGCAGTTGTCAGTAAATATAAGTTGGTACTGTAAATTAGAGTAAATAACATAGAACTTAAGCTAACTGCCAAACTTAAAGAGCGGCGAGTAACTTTTACCGGTCCTTTATCTAACACCAGATATTTGTATTCTTGAGAATGATGGGTTGTGGCAATACCTTGCGGTTGTTGGGAGTTATAATTTGAAAAGTCTTTCCGTAACTCCGAATTTTCAAGATTTGGGAGGCGCGATTCATAATGGATTCCAAGTCCATCAGGGCTGACAGCCGTAATCAATAAAACAAAAAAGCACAACATTGACAGCCATCCCATTTGCTGCTGCCAAACTCGTCGGGGAATTCTTGCTGTTAAAGTAGCAAATATCAACAGCACCACCAGCAGTACGCGCCACAAGTTGTTAGCAAGAACGTAGGTTGTTAGAAAACTCATCAACCAAGCAATCTTGACTCGCGGATCGAGTTTATGCAGCCAAGTTTGTGGTTGTTCTAAATATAGACCAAGTGGCAGCGATCGTAATAAATCCATTTATAAGTAATGAGTGGTGAGTTATGAGTAGTTTTATATGAGCTTTTTTCTACTCTCTTCCCGCCAGAAGAATAGCGATATAATAAAACCGCCTTGGCTGACACCACGTCTTTTGACGAAAAGAGCAGCGTCTCCGCAACTGAGAAGAGAAGACGTCAAGAACGCTCGTGTAAGAAGCTTAAGAAGATAGGTAATCTTACATCGGAAAGGGAGTTTACACTTTCTTCTCCTTAAAATTCAGTACTCACGAATCAAAACCTTTATAGCACAATCCCATTTCTATTAAAGGTCGTTTATAAAGTAAAACTTTATAAATGCATTTCAAGCCGTAATTCTGTAATTTTATACTTGAAAAGCTACCAACTTTTCTTTTAAGTCATAATGTCACTTAAAATCTCAAGTCTTCAACTTTTATTAGAAGCAATATGAAGATTTTTTGAGAAACTTTTCTCTCGACGTATTTTCACTAACTCTTGCTTATAGAAATCATCTAAAACAGCAACAAATTTACCATCAACAAGCTCAATTCCTAGTGCATCAAGTGCGCTTAGAAAATTAACAAAGCTAGCATTGTGATAGTTTTTATCTTCAAAGGTTTTGATTTCATCAACTGTGTGGTCGCTTAAAGCTGCTAGTTCTTCCTGAGTGATTTTAAATGCTATTCTAGCTTTAATTAATAAATCAGGTAAGTAATTAAGATTTTCTATCTCTAAGACAATTTGTTTATTTGGATTGTGGGCAACTAATGCTTCATATTCTTCTATTTCCGCAACCAACTTGAGTCGCAGTGCATCATTAGAATCTTGCGTTAACTGCCAACCATCTGGATCTTTTAATCTTTTTTCATTATTAGCTCTTAATTTCCGGTTAGCCTCGGTAAATTTGTTAGCCCATTCTTTAGAATATGTCAGTTGAGAATCATCTTTTATCATGGCGACCACTCCAATAAATTAATTGCTATGATACCTTTACAGTTTTGTTTTCTATCGCGCTGAAAAAATTCTATTGATATTGTATCATTCACAGGTTGATCGGAAGGGTATATTTCGCCCCGATACTTAACTTTTTGTACTGCACTATCTTTAAACTTTAATATTAGTGGTGCATTTTTTTTCAAGTACTCCATATCTACATCAACACTATCCCAACAAGCATCAAAATCATTCGGTGATGGTTCGCTTGTTACAAAGGAACCATTAAGATAAAAAGTGCGACATCCAGCATTCTTCAACTCTGCCATTATCAATTCCATATTTTGAATCATTAGACTACGTTTGCGCGTATAGCCAAACCGCTCTTTAAACTCATCCCAATAGCAAAAATGTACGCCAGGTGGTAGATTTCCATTCGGCTCGAAAGTCGGAATCATTAGTTAATACAAATATCCTGTAAGTAATAGAAAAAGTATACTATTAACTAATGCTTATTGAATAATAAATACTTGATCAATAATGTATTATAACTAGTAGGAAAATATTTGTTCGCCTATTAGTACCACATTCTTATTTTAAACAGTCTAGAATACCAATTATTTATATTGTCAAAAAATTGTCTTATTTTCTCTTTTTATTCCTGCATTATATTCAAATTATAAAATACTTCTTTTACTTTAATCAATTTATTTTTTTGTGATTCATTTAGGAACTTCCAAAAAATCAAACAATCAATTTTCATAATGTTAATCATTATAAATAGAGAAGCCAAGGCTGCTATCGGAAGCCTTGACTCCGGTCTTGTGAGAAATTTAATCACGTATAGTTCAAATTTTTGGTGGTCTACTCGTGTTAATTGAATTAACTGACTCACTAAAAAATCTGCTTATGCTCTCCAAATAAAAAAATAATCAATCTGCAAGGGGGGATATGGGGGTATATAAGAAGTACACAGAGTTTTAGAATTGGATAATTTATTTCTTAGATCTCCCTTAATAAAATAGCAAATCAATTAATATCAAATCCAGGTAAATGCACATAGTATAAAAAACCCTTAAACATTGTAGCTTAAGGGTAAAGCTTTGTAGAAACTGCGTGCAATCAACCGGATTTGATATTACTCCTTCTGACTCAAAACCCAGTACTCTTAATAGCACTCACAATATCTTCTTCTCACTCATTACGCACTACTCATCATCAAACTCGTGTTGCGCGATTAGCATTACCGCTTTCCATTTCACGGACTTTCTTACTCCGCCATAGCAAACGAATTGGAGTGCCAATAAATCCTAATTGTTTTCGGAATTGCCGTTCAATGTAGCGACGGTAGTTATCGTTGAAGCGTTTGGCCTCATTGACAAATAAGGCTATTGTTGGCGGTTGAGACTTAACTTGTGTACCATAATAAATCTTGCCTTGACGTCCACCGCGAGAGACTTGTGGTGAATGCCACTTCAGTGCTTCTTCCAAAACTTCATTAATCACTGATGTGCTGACGCGACGGTTGTGTGATTCAGCTGCCCGATTCACGACTTCTAATATCTTTTCTACCCGTTGCCCAGTCATAGCACTGACAAAAATTGTCTCTGCCCATTCGGTAAAATGCAGTCGTTCTTGCAGATTTTTTTCGTAATCGTAAATTGTGTAAGAGTCTTTTTCTACGGCATCCCATTTATTGACAACAATAATGCAAGCCCGACCTTCTTCGATAATTCGCCCAGCTAATTTTTGGTCTTGTTCGGTGACGCCATCAACAGCATCTATAACTAATAAAACCACATCAGTACGCTGAATTGCTTTAAACGCACGGTTAATGCTAAAGAATTCGGGACCGTATTCTACATTTTTCTTTTTTCTAATTCCGGCTGTGTCAATCAAGCGATAGGTTTGCTCACCACGCTCGATAATAGTATCTATAGCATCGCGAGTGGTACCGGAAATTGGGCTGACTATTGCTCTCTGTTCTCCCACCAACGCATTTAATAGACTGGATTTGCCCACATTCGGACGACCGACAATTGCGACTTTGATTTCATTCGTTTCTGAGATCTCTTCTGGAGGTGGAAAGTGGACAATCAGCGCGTCGAGTAACTCTCCTGTACCGCTTCCATGAATGGCAGAGACAGCGAACGGTTCGTCTAATCCCAACTCCCAAAAATCAGCCGCTAGCATTAAGCCTTGTTCTGGTGATTCACATTTATTTACAGCTAGTAAAACGGGAACGGGTTGTTGGCGCAACCACTCGGCGATTTCTTGATCAGCTGGCATCGGTCCTGTTTGACCATCTACTACGAAAATAGCAGCACTTGCTTCTGCTAGCGCTGCCATTGCCTGTTGACGAATGAGGGGAAGAAATTCGGTGTCGTCATTAAATACCAAACCACCTGTATCAACGACCTGAAACTCGCGATCAGTCCAGTAAGCTGGTAAGTAAGTGCGATCGCGTGTCACTCCTGGTTCATCATGAACAATAGCAGATTGTTGTCCTGCAAGCCGATTGACCAGGGTAGATTTGCCCACGTTCGGGCGACCAATAATAGCAACAATAGGAGAACCCATATAGCAGATAAATAAAGAGTTAAACCTTAATGATAGCGCTAAAGAGGATGATTTTACTTTAAGTTTAAAGTTGTTGAATCAATCGGTAGGTTCATATAGCAATCCACGCCAAGTTTGCCGACAACTTTTAAGAAGTCGGGAATCTTAAGATAATTAGACTGACTACAAACGCAATGGATTTTTACTAAAAAAACTCAACTAGAACTAGCAGGCGTAACAGATTGCTCTGTTTCTATGACTGATTTTTGTCCTAATTTTGGCTCAGTACCTGCAAGTAAACGTTCAATATTACTGCGATGGCGAAAAATAACAAATAAACCACCAAGAACGCCTAACAGAATGTATGGTAACGGTTGATGCAATAGTCCCATGAGAATGGAAACAGCGATCGCACCACAAATTGAACTTAAAGAGACAATCCGCGATATTGCCATGACAACGGCAAACACCCCCAGCGTTGCCAAACCTACTTGCCAATTCATCGTTAGCAAAATACCCACACCAGTAGCAACTGATTTACCGCCAGTAAACCCTAAAAAAATTGATTTGCTATGTCCCAATACAGCGGCTAACCCAGCTAAGGTGACTATCCAGGATTGCCACAGTTGGGGATTTATCGTTGATGGAATTAAATTTTGACTGAGGGTAAAATTGAACAACGAGTAAACCAGGGCGATCGCCAGTACTCCCTTCAAGCAATCAACAATTAAAACAAATACCCCAGGACCTTTACCCAAAGTTCTTAACACATTGGTTGCTCCAGTAGAGCCAGAACCAACTTCGCGAATATCAATGCCTTTTAACATTTTAACTGCGATGTACCCTGTGGGAATGGAACCCAATAGGTAAGCGATGATTACAACTATCCCGCACAGACTTATCCAAATAGTCATATTAAAAGTTGATTCAGGGTCGTGAGTTGTTAATTATTAATTGTTGATTGTTTAAAACCACTAACCAAATTATCAAAAATCATCATCAGAATTTCTCATCATCTTGGGATCTGGAGCAAAAGCCAGCCACAAGGGAAATTGTAATAATGCCAGACTAATTTGTTCTTCAGAATCGTCAATCAAAATCAATGGAAGTTGATTGGCTTTCACCAACCGATCAGCTTTTTGCGCCAGAGCTTCGGGAGTCTCAAATATAACCACACCCCGATCTGGACCAAAATCTGGGCGACTAATACCCAAGCACTCTTGTAAGCCGCGTCGCCATTCCCCCAAACGCTCCGGTGAATTTGCCAATACTAAAGTACGGATGCGATCGCCATGCAACTTGTTCAATATGGAAATAACTGCCGAGGCAATTAGGATATTTTGCAACCTACTGCCCATCGTCCGTAGCGCACCCCTTCCTCCTTGATTGAAAAACCAGTTAGAGACACGTTCCGCATGAACGGGTTCAAAGGTGCGGCGTAGTTGCCAAGGTGGGCCATAATAATCTGGTTTATTGCGGTACTGATCGATTAAGCGGCGAATGTGCTTTGTCGTATCTTGAAATTGCTGCTGCCCGAATTGTGGTGTTCCCGAGCGATCTTCGGGTAGCTTTGCCTCTTTCACAAACGGTTTTTCTAGTTCTTTGACAGCCGGAACGAGTGGTAACTGCTCTGCAGCTGCTGCCAAATCCTGTAAGCTACCGGTCAGATAGTCTTTAAAACCCTGGACTCGGATTGCCAAATCTTGAGAAGCTCCGGCAAAAGTCGTTCGCATCTCATTCCGGATGCGTTCTTGACGGCGTTCGAGTTGTTCTACAGAAATTTGCAGTGCGCCTTTACGTTGTTCTAGCTGTTCGAGAGCCTCTTGCATCAGTCGTCCCATTGAGATTTGAGTTGCACCCATCTGCTCTTGAAGGCTTTTGTAGGAAGCTTGGAGGTTGCTGATTTCTGTTTTTAGCGTTTGTTCTTGATGCTGCAACTCTGCTATGCGCTGCGCTGCCTCCGCTTCTTTTCTCCGATGATCTTCTAATTTTATTTCTGATGATAGTGTTGCAGTTTCTTCTTCTATTTGGGCTATAGCTTCAGCAGTTGATGACTCCACTGTGGAACGAGGTACTTCTGCATCAAAAGTTGGTACAGAAAATATGGGGTTGAGAGCTGCTGTTTCCGCCACTGACTCGACAGACGATTTCGGTTGCTCAGTTGTCTGGCTGTTTTCTTCTTTTGGCATCAACGACTCATGAGTTTGTTGTGGGGTTTGAGATTCCTCTCGGTTCATAAACAATAATGTGATTCCTATAGCATGAACAATATAGCTTTATGTCATATACAATTTACAAGCTTTAAAAGTCTTATGACTCTACATGACAAAGGTTTTTGACCGGGCGATTTACGTGACGTTCCTCCGTCTACCTCCGACGTCCTTTGAACACTAAGTACGCGGACAACGCTCTTCCAGACAAGTTTTGAGAGTGTTGGGGTCAAATAAAATCGGTAGGAAGTGAATACTTTTTATTTCTTTAAAGTAAAAAAGAATAGGAATTCCAGACCAGAAAATTCGCCAGTTCTGCCATTCTTGGTAGGGAAAGCGCCGAAGTAATTTTTCGCCTCGATAAATATCTAGATCGGTAACGCTAAATTGCAAACGTAATGTTACTGCCTGAAACAAGAGAAAAAAGCCAAACAAGCCGACAACGGAGCCTAACACTGGCTGTGCAATAAACAATGGAATAGCAACAGCAACCAACACGATGGGTATTTTATAACTAGGCTTTAGTTCCACAGTTGATGCTGAGTTAGACGTATATGACGTAGCCACAGTTAAAAATCCTGATTTTTTATTGGACATTATTCCTATTTTAGGAGATTTAGAGACTGGCAATGACTCCTCTCTACAGCAGACAGGAGTCAGAAGTTTTAAATTGTCTCTCACCATCCCTCTGTGCCTTCAAGATGGCTCAGGATTTTTAAGTCATAACTATGCAAGAGCAGTTATTTTCCTCCTGGAAAAAACGATGTATTACCAGTTCCCCGAAACAATATCCAAGAAAGAAAGAAGTTGCTCACAAATATAATTAACAAAGCTGTAACAACAGCAGTTGTGGTTGATTGTCCTACACCTTTCGCACCTCCAGTTGTCGTTAAGCCCCAGTTGCATCCAATGACAGCGATAAAAATCCCAAAGCAAAAAGCTTTAATCAAGGCGCTGATAATATCCCAGTTGCCAAGAAAGCTACGGACTGAGTCTATAAAAGATGATTCGGAAAGGTTGTATATACTCGTTGCAACGATCAATCCCCCGATCATGCCAGTCACTAAAGATAGGAGGGTTAATATTGGAAGCATGATGCCACAAGCAATGACGCGAGGCACAACCAGATAGTCAACGGGATCGGTTCTTAACATTAAAAGGGCGTCAATTTGTTCTGTCACCCGCATTGTGCCAATTTCTGCAGCAAATGCCGAGCCAACTCGTCCCGCCAAAACCACTGCTGTCAGAACGGGTGCCAGTTCTCGTGTGAGCGCGATCGCCAACACTCCTCCAACAATATTTCCCGCCCCAAAATTAATAAATTCTCGCGCTACTTGAATGGTAAACACTGCGCCAACACTAACAGCCGTCACTAGGGCAATCAAGAGGGAGTCAGGTCCAACTGTTGCCATTTGTTCTAAAGTGTTACGCCAATTGATTTTGCTCTTAAAGATGTGGACGATAACTTGTCCACCCAACAAAGTTGCCGCCAGCGATCGCTGGAGCCATGCGCTCAAATCTGATTTAGATCTACTCTCGCTCAATGTTGACAAGCTAATTCAGTAACTGCCGTCATAATAGCGGATTACAAAGCTTTCAGCTATCTGCCCAAAGGAAATAATGAAACTTTATCTTTCAGGTATGCACCACATAGCCTACCTGATGCTAATGCCGGAAACAGAGGAAGGCGGCGCTCCCTGATGATGAACTAAGCTTAAAGCTTTTCTCAGAAATCTCAACCGCTTTCAGATAGCTCTTAGTTCAACAAAATATGTTACTACCCAGTTAAAGCTTGATTTTTCATCGCTTACGTTGAGTCAACATTCTGTTGATCCTGTTCGTCTGTTTGGTTAATTAATTGTGTAGCTATTTTAATTATAATTTAATATCTTTGAAATCTCGTCTGATATGAAGCGATCACTCTTATTGTAGAAACTGGTAGCAGCTAGATACACGATTATCTATCGAACTCATGGAGAACCATAATGACCATGAACGCGAATTTTCTGCGCTCAATCCTTCTGTCAGTAATTTTCAGTTTTGTCGCTCCAGTATTTCTCGTTGGCGGCATATTGATTGTTTTATTCTCGCTCGGCTATATTCCTGGTTTACATTCGGTGAGTATTGCGATCGCTACTCAAATCTGGCAGTTTCTGGCAATGTTTGGCAGTGGTACTCCCCTTCGTGGACTATTTGTCATTAGTTTGACTTGTAGTTTCGTTGGCGCACTGTTTGACACTTATGCCTGTTATAGGTATCAAGTATTACGATAAGAAAAAACTGACAGGCGTGTTCTGTGGGTGCTAAGCTACTTATACAGTGTATTTTGGCAAGTCCAAGATGCCCTGAGTCACGTTTTTTAATTGCTCATGGTTTGGCCTTTTAAGCCGAAGTTTCGGAAACAAATTGCTCGGATTGAAGTTACTGGTGCGATCGCAGGTGCCACTCGCAAGCGCGTACTAGAAGCCCTGAAAATTGTAGAAGAAAAAAAATTTCCAGCATTATTGCTCCGCATCGATAGTCCTGGAGGCACTGTAGGAGACTCTCAAGAGATTTACAGTGCCCTCAAGCGGTTACGCGAAAAAGTGAAAATTGTTGCCAGTTTTGGGAATATTTCTGCTTCTGGCGGAGTTTATATTGGTATGGGAGCGGAATACATTGTAGCTAATCCTGGTACAATTACGGGGAGCATTGGTGTAATTTTACGCGGAAATAACTTGGAACGCTTGCTGGAAAAAATTGGCATTTCGTTCAAAGTCGTGAAGTCCGGTCCTTATAAAGATATTTTGGCGTTTGATCGCGAACTTACAGAACCAGAACAAAATATTTTGCAAGAATTGATTGATATCAGCTATCAACAATTTATACAAACAGTAGCAGAAGCACGTTCCTTAACGGTAGAAAATGTGAGAAATTTCGCTGATGGTCGGATTTTTACCGGGCAGCAGGCTTTAGAGTTAGGTGTTATAGATCGGGTGGGAACAGAAGAAGATGCTCGTCGCTGGGCTGCAGAACTCGTTAATCTAGACCCTGAAAAAACTATAGTTCACACGCTAGAAGAACGTAAACCTCTTTTGAGCCGCGTCTTCGGGGGAACTCGCCAGGTTTCATCAGGACTGGGGGCTGGTATTGATTGGGTGGAATTTGAAATGTCTACCAGTGGTCTACCTTTATGGTTGTATCGACCTTGACTATCTCCCTTTCAAAGCTTTGACTGGAGAGGTACGGATACTTTTCAGTCAAAAAATCCCTATTAATAAGGTTACCTAAGGCTGACTACTTTTGCACTGATAGTGCTTATTCATATCTATTTACAGTCCTTTAGGTTTCTAGAGAGCCGCAGTCCTTGCATGCCCCAGGGCAAACAAGGCGGAACCTTATCTAAATTAGTGAGTGTTGCCGCCGATCCATCGACACTCACGAGTTTCCGCCTTTTTTGTTTTGTGTAAGCCTCTTGACCACGCTTCGGTTTTTACGTGTTGTACTGACACATTGATTATGGCATATGTTTTATAGGGCTTAAACAGCCCAAATCGCTCTAGATCTACTTCATGTCTTACGGCAAAACCTGATTTTTAGGCAAATTAGGTTAATGATGAATGACTAACAACTAATGACTATTCTCAGGAGGAATTTTTTGTGGAGTGGCGAGTGCAAGCTATTCGAGGAGCAACAACAGTCTCAACTAACACAGTTGAGGCAATGCAGGAAGCCGTAATGGAACTACTAGATGAACTGGAAAAACGAAATCAACTGCATCCAACAGATATTGTGAGTATTACTTTCACAGTGACTCAAGATTTAGATGCTACTTTTCCAGCTGCGATCGCACGTCAGCGTTCTTACTGGGACAATGTGGCAATGTTAGATGTGCAGCAGATGTATGTTAAGGGGAGTTTAGAACGCTGCATTCGGTTTTTAGTTCACGCCTACCTTCCAGCCTCCGCCCCAACTTACCACGTCTATTTGCGCCACGCTACAAACTTGCGTCCTGACTGGTGTTTGCCATCTCAGTGACTTACAGATCACACTCTTTGGATAGACTTGTAATTTCCCAAAAATTGTCACAATGATTGACGAAAACTATTAGCTTCGAGCAGTCAATCATATGGGCTTTGGTATTGGTGATTTATTTTGGATTTTCCTTCTCCTTTCTTCCATACAGCCTATTTGGCAAAAACGTCAGATAGAGTTTCGTCGCTTCCGCACTTTGCAGGAATTTCAGCAACAACGTAAAAGCCGGGTGATTTTGCTCATCCACCGCCAAGAGTCTATCAGCCTTCTGGGAATTCCCATATCACGCTACATCACGATTGAAGACTCAGAGCAAATCTTGCGAGCAATTCGGCTCACTCCGTCTGATGTACCCATTGATTTAATTTTGCATACTCCAGGCGGTTTAGTTTTAGCTACCGAACAAATTGCTAGAGCATTAATTCGTCATCCCTCTCAAGTTACCGTTTTTGTACCTCATTATGCCATGAGCGGTGGAACGATGCTTGCCCTTGCGGCTGACGAAATTGTGATGGATGCTAACGCTGTACTTGGACCGGTTGATCCCCAACTTGGTAACTTGCCAGCCGCCAGTATTATCAAAGTCGTTGAAGACAAACCCATCAGTGAAATTGACGATCAAACCTTGATTATGGCCGATTTATCGCGCAAAGCAATAGATCAGGTACAGCGCTTTGTCCGAACTTTACTTAAAGACAATATTCCTAAGCAGAAAGTTAAGCCTGAAAATATCGAAACTATTGTAGAGTCTTTAACCACTGGGCGTGTGACTCACGACTACCCCATCACTGTTGAGGAAGCAACAGAAATGGGGCTGCCCATTTCTGTTGGACTGCCCCGGATTATTTATGAACTCATGGATATGTATCCGCAGCCACAGGGTGGACGTCCTACTGTTCAGTATATCCCCATGCCTTACGATGATCGTCGTCCAATGTTACCAACGCCTAAAGGTAGACCTTTAGAAGAGCCCAATCAGACAAGATAAAAGCTTTTCAGCCGAGATATCCTTATTACTTAGTTTTCCAAGGTAAAAATGGAAAGCCTACAGAACGTATTGATCTACCCGTAGCTGTTGTTTTGGGCAGAGACTTTCCCCAAGTCCGGGTAGGTTTTCAAATGTTTTACTGATGCCCTAATTATAACATGTTTGACGACAAAATGTTACTAAGCATCTAAGTGCAGCTTTCATCCTTGGGCTAAAGCCATAAGGATGAAAGTTAGCCATCCTGATAAAAAGAGAAGAAGGATAGCCTTGGTTCAAACCAAAGGAGGAAGTAGGAATTTTTAATTTTTCGTCGCTCAAAGCATCACGAATTGACAACCACTTCCCCCAATGTTTTTTTCGCTTTATCTAAGGTGTCGATGTCGGTGTTGCTGTTGATGTCGGTGTTGCTGTTGATGTCGGTGTTGCTGTCGATGTCGGTGTTACCGAGGGTGTTACCTTCGGTCTATTTCTAGGCTTTTTCGTTGGCGTTGCCGATGGAGTTGGGGTTGGTGTTTCTGTCGTCGGCGTTGCCGATGGAGTTGGGGTTGGTGTTTCTGTCGTCGGCGTTGCCGATGGAGTTGGGGTTGGTGTTTCTGTCGTCGGCGTTGCCGATGGAGTTGATGTTGGTGTTGCTGTCGTCGTCGGCGTTGCTGATGGAGTTGACCTTGGTGAAGATCTTGGCGACGGCTTGGATGTAGGTGCGGACTCGGAATTACCTCCTATCAATTTCTCTGCATCTTGGTCAAGCTTCTGTCGCAATGGTAAATCAGCAATTCCAGTCTCTGGCAGATTGTATTTTTTTTGCAACTGCTTAACTACCGCTTCCGTCCGGGAACCAAAATATTGATCTCGGGGTAAAGGAATTTTCGGCTTAACGACTAGATTTAAGTTAGCTTGCAAAATTTTAACAATGCCTGCTGCAAAATCTTCAGTTTTCTGTCCTGCAGTACCATCAACCGGAAGCTTGTATCCCTTCTGAAATTCTTGGATTGCTGCTTTAGTTTCGGCATCTGTTAAGGGGGTATTTGACACTTTAACCTTATAGCCTAGCCCCCGCAACACAGTGCGGAATTGCTGTGGCGTATAAGTCCTTTGACGGACAGCACTAGCTGTGTTCGTCATAACTAGGCTAGCCGTTACAAAACAAGCAGTAGCAACGGTTACGCTCGATCTTCCAAACCCACACCACATAGATAAAACCCCTTTGAGTCAGATCAGTAGAATATATGTACGACGTTTATAGATGCATTTTAAGTTTCTTTAATCTAGTTTTTTTACAAATTCCAGATTTTTGATTATTCTTAGTCATCTTATCGCCCCTCAAGTATTTACACAAAGCAAACTGCATGATGTTTGGAAAACCTCTCTCCTCTGTATATACACAACGATATTATGGTATAAGAGAGGTTTTCTTAACCAAAAAGTATCGGAGTGGGCGTTTAAATTAAAACTCTTAAAAAAATATTTATTCGTTTCCAAAAAATAATTTACCCTTTTTGACAATGAGGTAGCTTAAGTGAGATCCATAATAATCAATATCCAGCAGTTCATTCTATATCTCTCCCCGGAGCTTCAAAGCGAAGTCTGCCGCACAGAAGATTCACCGTAGGCTTGCTTTGCGTCAAGCTCTCTTGACAAAAGCTTGTGCCCCCAAGACTTCGCGCTTGGCTTGCTGACACAAAGCTACATATTTATAGATAGTAGGTATCTCACCGAGAGACTTAGTTTCTTCTGTCTGTAAGGGCACGACAGCAATTTACCTTCGGTAAAAATAACTTTTGTAAACTTTATATAAGGATATAGTTTTCGTTGAGCAGATGATGACGGTGAAAACGTTGATGAGAGTAATGCCACTATGCGGAATTGAAAATTCGTCTTGGAAAGTTAAGCTGTATAAAAGTTGCATGTTTGGATTTGTACGAGTGCGCTGCTTCGCGCTTGCGTGAAACCGATCCCGCGCTCATTTCCACTTCCGAGTTAAAAAGCTAGAAATATAGTAGTTTTGGCTATCTGGGATAGTGGCTTTATTTGCTTTGTCATATAGTAGTTTGTAGAAGATTTATAGAAGGAAATGTATAAGCGCGATCGCTCCATGAATAACGCAAAATTAACAAAGCCGCGTAACTTATGGTTTGAAAGACTGATGGCAATGATTGCCACAGTAAACTTGGGATTAGTTTTCTTTAATTTAAGTTATCTTTCCAACCGAGATTTCTACTTAAAGTATTTTCCAAAAATTCCTCAGGTATACGATCAGTTTAAAGGCATTGAACCTCATCGAGAAACAGAGGATTATCTAGCAACAGTAAAAACACTTAAAAAACAAGTTAGTCAAACAGGTTTACAATCCCCTCAGGTAGAAGAAAAATTAGAGAAATTGCGTCGTCTGAGTACCGAAATGATTGATAGTAATCCTTTTGCGATCGCAGGTAAAAGTGGTAAATTAGCAAAAATCAAAAATCAAATGCTTGCTCACACACGGCAAAAATCGTCTGCGAAGCTTAGCTTTAATATTTTTTGGAGTCAAGCGTATTTATCACAAAAAGGTTGGAAACCAGAAATTAATTTTTTTGATAAAAAAATAGCGCCCTTAATTGCTAGCAACTACTACAGACACATTGGAGAAAATGACCAGTTTATTGATAACTTCTGGAAAATTGATTTACCGTTTGTGATTTTATTTGGTATAGAATTGCTAGCGCGTAGCTTCTATATTAAAAGTCACCATCGTAGTTTTAGTTGGTCAAATGCAATTTTTTGGCGCTGGTATGACCTATTTTTGTTAATCCCATTCTATCGGTGGTTACGAATTATACCTGTATGTATTCGTCTTGATCAATCGCAGTTATTAAATCTCCAACCAGTCAGACAGCAAATTCATTTAGGAATTGTTGTCAATTTTGCTGAAGAACTTACGGAAATTATTGTAGTTCGAGTCATCAATCAAATTCAAGGTTTAATCCAAAGGGGAGAGTTAGTACAGAGGCTCTTGCAGAAAGATAATAATTTTTCATATAAAGATATTAATAACATTAATGAAGTGGAGGCGATTACGAATCTTTTGTTGCAAACAACTATCCACCAAGTTTTACCCAAAGTCCAACCAGAGATAGTTGCTATTTTACGCCACAATATTGAGAGTGTTTTAAATCAAACGCCTATCTACCGTAACCTGCTTATCTTCCCGTTGGTGGAACAGATGCAAACTCAATTGAGCGAACAATTGGCAATTCAGATTACGACTAACCTATACAATACTTTAGTAGCTGCAACATTAGACCCTGTTGGGGCAAAACTCACTACTCAATTGGTAGAAAGTTTTAGTGCAGCTTTAAGAACAGAAATACAGGAAAAACAAGTCCTTTCAGAAATCCAAAGTTTACTATTAGACTTTTTAGAAGAAGTCAAGATCAACTATGTCCACAATATGTCGTCTGAAGATATCGTACGAACAGTAGAGCAAACCAAGCAACTGAGAACACAAGTAGCAATTCAGCCGGTCTTAAAGAGTCCTAAATCCTGAGATATCCTTCTCCTCCTACTCCCCTCTGTATTGCTTCTGTGACTCCCCACTTTCAAGTTAGTTGTCTTTTCGCTACAGAAAAAATGCGCTAAACTCAAATGAGAGACGAATCAACATTGGTTCGTCACAAGACTTCTTGGAAGATATACCTATCGCAGGAAGTGGGTCAACGCCCACTTTTTTTGTTTATTAGCCACATGACTCATCCTCTAGTCCCACAAATTATTGAATTAGCAACACCAGTGGCAGAAGAACTGGGATTGGAAATTGTTGGGGCCGTTTTTCATACTAACCAACGTCCGCCAGTTTTGCGGTTAGATATCCGTAATCCTTACCAGGATACCGGGTTAGATGATTGCGAACGCATGAGCCGTGCTTTAGAAGTCTCCTTAGATGCGGCGGAGATCATTCCAGATACTTATGTATTGGAAGTATCAAGTCCTGGTATTTCTCGGCAACTGATAACTGACCGAGAATTTATTTCCTTTAAAGGATTTTCTGTGATTGTCTGGACTTCTCCAGCCTACGAACAACAGCAAGAGTGGATGGGGCAGTTGGTTCGTCGGGATGAAACAACTGTTTACTTAAATCAAAAAGGTCGTGTGGTTGAAATTCCACGCACCTCGATTACCAAGGTGCAACTGGACGATCACCGCTCTTGAGAACTATCGGCTATCAATTATTAGCTATCAGCTTTTAAGGCATGGCATTCAAGTTTGAATGTGTGTTGCCACTTGTTTGGATTAGCGCAAGCAAAAAGTTGACTGTTAATAGTTAAAGGCTGACTACTTTTTACATGACACTATAAGGAGATTGCCTATGTCAATGGTGACTTTAGCCGGATTAAAAGATTTAGTTGAAAATATCAGTCGCGAACGGAATTTGCCCCGCGTTGCAGTTCAAGCAGCGATTAGAGAAGCACTACTTAAAGGTTACGAACGTTATCGTCGCGCTCAAAATTTAGAGCGAAAACAGTTTGATGAAGATTATTTTGAAAATTTTGATGTACAACTTGATGTTGAAGAAGAAGGCTTTCGTGTCGTTGCTACTAAAACCATAGTTGAAGAAATTGTCAACTCCGATCATGAAATTTCTCTCAAACAAGTTCAAGACATGGGAGGAGATGAAGCACAACTTGGGCAGGAAGTCGTGCTGGATGTGACTCCAGACCAAGGGGATTTTGGTCGGATGGCGGCGATGCAAACCAAGCAGGTATTGGCGCAAAAATTACGCGACCAACAGCGCCAAATGGTGCAAGAAGAGTTTCAGGATTTAGAAGGAACTGTCCTACAAGCAAGAGTCCTGCGATTTGAAAGACAATCTGCAATTATGGCAGTGAGCAGTGGCTTTAGTCAGCCAGAGGTAGAAGCGGAATTGCCCAAACGCGAGCAGTTGCCCAACGACAATTATCGAGCGAATGCCACCTTCAGAGTTTATCTCAAAAAAGTTTCCCAAGGTCAGCAGCGAGGACCACAATTACTCGTGTCTCGTGCTGATGCTGGTTTGGTCGTTTATCTGTTTGCCAACGAAGTACCGGAAATTGAAGATGAAGTCGTACGGATTGTAGCTGTAGCACGGGAAGCTAATCCTCCCTCTCGTCATGTTGGTCCTAGGACTAAAATTGCAGTTGACACTCTTGATCGTGATGTAGATCCAGTTGGTGCTTGTATTGGAACTCGGGGATCGCGGATTCAAGTTGTCGTTAACGAACTGCGCGGAGAAAAAATAGATGTGATTCGCTGGTCACCAGACCCGGCAACGTACATCGCCAATGCTCTCAGTCCAGCAAGGGTAGACGAAGTGCGTCTTATGGACCCGGAAACAAGACAAACTCATGTACTTGTTGCTGAGGATCAACTGAGTTTAGCTATCGGTAAAGAAGGACAAAATGTCCGTTTAGCAGCTCGTTTAACCGGTTGGAAAATTGATATTAAAGACAAAGCTAAATACGATTCTGTTGCAGAAGATACAAAATTTGCCGAGATCCGCGCAAAAGCTCAAATCTTTGAGCCTGATGAAGCAGATGATTATGAGGAACTCGAAGATGAGGTAGCAGTAGATGAATATCAAATTGAGGAGCTAGAAGATGAACTCGAACTTGAAGATGAGCCTGAAGATGAACTCGACGATGAGTCAGAAGATGAACTCGACGACGAGCCTGAAGATGAACTCGACGATGAACTTGAACAATTTGTAGAAGCTGCTGAAAATAAACTCGAAACAGCGATTAAGTCAGTGAAGCTCTCATTCGATCTGAAAATGGCTTTAATAGATTTAATAGAAGAAGAAAATTCGTCAGCCGCAGAAAAGTTTAGAATAATGTTAATTGAATCTTCTCTAGATCTGTTAAGGCAGTTTTTAGAAAAGTTCATCTCTCTAGTTAATGCAAATGATATAGCTTCTGCTATGGATAGATTGCAAAGCACTTTGGAAATCAAAGGTATTACATTCCCAGGGATTATCAAAAAGCTGGCAGAGCGACAGTGAAGATTGCCGCATTCGTTTTAGGAAGAAAAAGGTATTCCTGAAGAAATTATACAGGTGTCAGGAGATAACAACTAGAATTGCTGGCGGGAGTTTTCTGTACTCAGGGCAAATGACGTTCTTAAAACGAGTGAAATGTCATCAAGTTATTACTTTTTGAAACCACTAGCTTCGGACATATGTCACGCCGCCAAGGGCGGCAAGGCAGCTATGCTGCTATGAGTTATGGGCAGCTATGTAATCCCCGTAACTAAAGTTATGGGCTTGGAAAGAAAGTAGCAGAGAGCTTTTTCAACATTTCTTCCCTTCTGCCCTCTGCCTTTCTTCGGTCACTTGAATTGTTGTCTTATGACTCCTGTCTCCTGTCGCCTGTCTCCTGGAGGTGATAAATGAAACCAAATTATCGACGTTGTCTGATATGTCGCAAAGTAGCATTGAAAGATGAGTTTTGGCGAATTGTCCGCCTGTTTCCTTCAGGACAGGTACAATTAGATCGGGGCATGGGTCGTTCCGCCTATATTTGTCCACAAGCGAGTTGCCTCTGTGCATCTCAGAAAAAAAATCGCCTTGGGCGATCGCTACGTGCATCAGTGCCAGAAGCACTGTATCAAACACTGTGGCAACGTCTATCGCCAACGCCCGAGCCAAAGCGAGGAACATCGGTCTTTAAAAACCAGATCCTGCAAGTAGTACTGGCTCATCCAGAGAACGACCACAATACAGATCCTTAAGGAAATCTCAAAAATAAAATTTAGTAAAAACTACTGTATAGCGGTAATTTCTAGAGTAATTGTGCTGACAGCCGAACCAATCGTGCTATCATGACTCTCTCTAAAATCGCTTATATAATGCCAAAATAGTAATAGGGTATGGTTAGCATAGTCCAAACTAAAGGGCAAAGCAAAACTCCCAAAAAGTTTTACTCGATTCTGTCGTGGAAGACTTCTTCATCAGCGAAACAAAAAAGTACAGCATGACAACCTGGTAGCGCCAGCGCCCAGTCCGATGACACCTATCATTTTTGATGGGAACGCCAGTATTAAACCGAAACATCTCTCTTTCCTTGGAGGCACCGGCAAAATCAGAACGGCAATCTAAACACAGTCATCAAAGGATGGAGATGTCGCAAACCAGGCAACCATCCGTTAAAACTGTAAATTAAAGGGGAAGAGTGGATGAACAATGGCAAAGTTAGAATCTACGAATTATCAAAGGAATTGAATTTGGATAACAAAGAGCTATTAGCAATTTGCGACCAGCTCGATATTGCGGTCAAAAGTCATAGCAGCACGATTACCGAGGACGAAGCAGAACGCATTCGGACTCAAGCAGAAAAAGTCGCAGCGACGGATATGACGTCGAAAAAGGATAATGGCACAAACAGCCAAAAACCAAATCCACCACAGCTAGGCGAACGCAATCGACCTACTGCACCCAATAAGCAAAAACAACAAATTTTGGAGATTCGCAAACCAAAACCTTTGAGGAATCACACCGCCAATAGCCCAGATATGTCAGTTGCTAACAATAACCGAGCGGCTTCTGAGGTTTCTCCTCCTTCACCCCCCCGCCCTTTCGCTACACCAGTCTCACCAACGAAGCCGACGACCCCTTCTCGACCTATTCCCCGGAATCAGTCAGAGACTCAGCTTGAATCGGCTTTTACAGACGCGGATTCAACAACTACCACTCCGGAAGTAGTAGAACAGATAGCAGTAGAAAAACCAGAAAAAGTCGCGGGCAAACCAAAACAGGAAAAACCCCAAAAACCGCAACTGGTAGCTCCACCGACAAGACCGGGCGGAGAAAATGTAGATGGTGTAACGGTAGCAGAGCCTCAACAAAGTCAAGGTGGTGGCAAACCAATCCTCAAACGCGATCGCGACCAAACACCTATTGTCAAGGCAAAGGTCAAGGCACCGATAAACACTGAGACATCACAGGCACCACCACAAAAAGCTCCACGCCCTACTGCGTCTCCATCTAGACCAGAGAAAGTAAATAGACCATCAGCACCTTCTCCAGTTGGAGATGGACCAAGACCGAGACCAGCACGTCCAGAGTTTCATCCTGCGGGTGCGTCACCATCTGCGGCAAGCCCAGGCAAAGCAGCTTCAGGAGCATCACTTAAGGCAGAAATACTGGATGAAGATGATGAACCAGTACCAGTCGATATTCTTGAACTCAAGCGCCCAACTCCTCCCCGTCCGGCAAAGTCAGGGAAAAAGTGGCAGCAAGAAGAGGAAATAATTGACGAAAAAGAGGTAAGTAAGCTAGCTAAGGGAGCAGTCAAAGGCAAGCGGGTTAAGCCAATACTTGAAGATGATTTTGAAGAGGATTTACTTGATGAGGAAGGACTGGACATGGCAACTGCTGTCCAAGTTAGCCTGTCAATTGCCCGTCCTCCCAAACCCAAGTCAGCCAAACCCGCTATGGCAGCCACTGCTACAGCTGTTATGCCGACAGCTAAAGGGAAAAAGACGTCTTTCTCGCGCGAACAAAATCGTCGTCGCGAACCCGAGCAACAAAAACGCGAGCGTCCAGAAAAAGTGGTCATGACAGGTCCAATGACAGTGCAAGAACTGGCTGAAGCTTTGGTGATCGCCGACACAGAGATTGTGAAAATCCTGTTTATCAAAGGCATGGCGGTAAGTATTACCCAAAATTTGGACATACCCACAATCACTCAGATAGCAGCTGAACTGGATGTGGAAGTCGAAATTGCCGAACCAGAAGCAGAAGCTCGTAAAGTCACTGAAATGCTGGATGTGGAAGACATGGATAACCTCCAGCGTCGTCCGTCAGTAGTGACAATTATGGGTCACGTAGACCACGGAAAAACGACCCTACTTGACTCAATTCGCAAAACAAAGGTTGCAGCTGGCGAAGCCGGAGGTATCACTCAACACATTGGTGCTTACCATGTAGATGTAGAACACGGTGGGAAAGTTCAGCAAGTTGTATTTCTAGATACACCGGGTCACGAAGCCTTCACAGCTATGCGGGCAAGGGGCGCGCGAGTGACAGATATTGCGATCTTGGTCGTCGCGGCAGATGATGGCGTTAGACCTCAGACAATAGAAGCAATCAGTCACGCTCAAGCCGCAGAAGTGCCAATTATCGTAGCAATAAACAAAATTGATAAGGAAGGGGCACAGCCAGAGCGAGTGAAGCAGGAGTTGACTCAGTACGGTCTGACAGCAGAAGAATGGGGCGGTGACACCATTATGGTTCCCGTAAGCGCTATTAAGGGTGAAAACCTAGATACGCTCCTAGAAATGATTTTGCTGGTAGGAGAGGTAGAAGAACTCAACGCCAACCCAGATCGCTTAGCAAAAGGAACAGTGATAGAAGCTCATTTGGATAAGGCAAAAGGAGCAGTTGCTACTCTGCTAATTCAAAATGGGACTCTACACGTCGGCGATATCTTATTAGCTGGCTCCGTTTTCGGTAAAGTCCGAGCAATGGTAGATGATCGAGGCAAAAGGGTAGAAGCTGCCACTCCGTCTTTTGCCGTTGAGGTGCTGGGTTTAAGTGATGTGCCAGCCGCAGGTGATGAGTTTGAGGTATTTGAAAACGAAAGAGAAGCAAGATCTCTCGCCAACGACCGCGCCGACAAACAACGTCAATCCCGTTTGATGCAGGGACGTATAACTCTGACAACGATCTCGGCTCAAGCTCAAGAAGGCGAGTTGAAAGAACTCAACTTAATTTTAAAGGGAGACGTACAAGGATCTGTGGAAGCTATTGTGGGATCGCTCAAACAAATCCCGCAAAACGAAGTCCAAATCCGCATGTTGTTGTCAGCTGCAGGAGAAATCACTGAGACAGATATCGACTTGGCAGCAGCCAGTGGTGCTGTCATTATTGGTTTCAATACAACTTACGCCAGTGGAGCAAGACAAGCCGCTGATGAAGCTGGAGTAGATGTCCGGGAATACAACATCATATACAAACTTTTAGAAGATATCCAAGGAGCTTTGGAAGGTCTTCTGGAGCCAGAACTGGTCGAAGAATCTCTCGGACAAACCGAAGTACGTGCCGTCTTCCCTGTGGGTCGTGGTGCTGTTGCCGGTTGCTATGTTCAGTCAGGCAAGCTGGTACGCAACTGTAAACTGCGAGTGCGTCGCGGTAGTAAGGTGATCTATGAAGGTGTGCTTGATTCCCTCAAGCGTATGAAAGAAGATGTGCGTGAGGTCAACGCTGGATATGAATGTGGTATCGGCGTTGAGAAATTTAATGATTGGGCAGAAAATGACATCATCGAAGCCTATCAGATGGTTACCAAGCGCCGTACTCTCACTATGACGAAGTGAAAAATATGAGCTGTTGGTTGTTAGTTGTTCTTATAACTAACAACTAGCAGCTTTTCAGTATTCTTTACTAAGGACTAAGGAACTATGGCTCACACTCAAACTTCTCGCGATCGCCATTTTTCTGGCAACATCGAAATCTGGAATAATCTACAATGTGTAATCTCAGCTAGTTCTGGATTCCAACGTTGGCTTCTAGAATGCGATACTAAAATTCAACAGATCGAACTTGAACAACAAGTACAGCGATATTTGCGGGAAACTTTAGAAACTTTAGCTTATTAATTAAATAATCCCGCTATGCGGAATTGAAAATTATAAATAAAAAATGCTTGGATTTTAGGCAAGAAGCAATTCCAAATGCTTGATTTATTTCTGCGCTTAGTGTTATAAAATAAAATTTATCAAATAAATCGGTATATGCATTTACCTATCTTAAGAATGTAATTGCATAAATGTTGATTCATGCGAGCTTTTGCCGAAGAATATAAAGGTAAAAGTTCCGGCTTGTGTGTAAATTTTTAAGATATGTTTTTCCCAAAAATATAGCAGGGAGCAGGGAGCAGGCTTGAAAGTCCTTTGGTTTCCGTGTTTTATAATTAATTCATGTCCTAATATACCTGGCAACTGCTATATAATTACTTATCGTAATCTTCTTCCGACTTAAGTCCTTACTGCTTCTTTATGAGAGCGACAAACGCTATTTATAAACCTTAACTTTCCCCAAGGGAACCCAGCTGCCAAAGCGTAGGTCATGGGTTATAGTTTTTCTTAATATTGAATAGTAAAACGACAAGAGAGTGCAAAACGCTCGGTTGTTTTTCCGCTAATTATTTTGTGCTATCTACTAACTATTCACAAGAAATCCGCCTCCTTCTGAAGATGGATAAGTTTAAAAATATTTGACTGATCTTGCACTTTATTAAACGTAATTGAATACAGCAAGCACTTCACGGTCGTAGATCAAGATGAAACATCAGGGATTTGACTTCCAACAACTGAAAAATTTTCGTAATTTATCCTTCAGTAGCCTCACTGCTATCACACCAGCAGGACTATTCGCTTTGTTACTAATTTCTGGTGTCTCAACACTATTACCACATCAGGTTAATGCTGGTGTGATAATCACAGCGCAAGCTCCTGCAACTGGAACAGTTATTTATGTTAACTCACAAAGCGGTCAAGATAGCTCTGGTGCTGGAAATGCGGAAGCAACTCCTTATAAAACTATTACCTACGCTCTTAATCAAGCACAACAAGGTACAGTTATTCAACTGGCTCCTGGTACTTATAGTAAAGATAGTGGGGAACAATTCCCACTCGAAATTAAACCGGGTGTAACGCTGCGCGGTGATGAATCCAGTAAAGGGCAGGCGACATTAATTTCTGGTAGTGGTGTTTATATCAGCCCCACCTTTGCTCGTCAAAATATGACAATCCGTGCGGATAAAGATAGCAGTATCGCCGGAGTAACAGTTACTAATCCTGAGAATCGTGGTACTGGTGTGTGGATAGAATCAACTAATCCCACAATTACAAATAGTACATTTAGTAATAGTATCCGAGATGGTATTTTTGTGACGGGTACAGGTAATCCGAAAATCAAAAATAATGTCTTTATTCAGAATAAAGGGAACGGAATCTCTGTAGCAAAATCTGCCTCTGGGGAAATTCGGAGTAACTTGTTTCAGAATACGGGTTTTGGATTAGCTCTCGGTGGTAATTCCACACCTCTAGTAGCAGAAAACCAAATTGTTCAAAATAAAGATGGTATTTATATCTCTGAGTCAGCTAAGCCAATACTGCGTAAGAATGTTATTCAGAACAACACACAGGATGGCATAGTTGTAACTGTCAATGCTCAACCTGATCTTGGTACTAATGAAAATCCTGGCGGCAATCTCATAAATAAAAATACTCATTACGATTTGAACAACTCTACTAAGGCAAATAAGATTCTTGCTGTTGGTAATGAAATAGATGCCAAGCGCATCTTTGGTCAAGTAGACTTTGTCTTTGCTAAAGCTGAACCACTCCCAGGAGAAGCTGTTGCTTTCAAAGATTTGCCTCCTGGTTACTGGGCAAAAACTTATATCGAAGCCTTAGCCTCGAAGAACATTATTGCTGGGTTCCCTGATGGCAGTTTTAAACCTAACGAACCCGTTACTCGTGCCCAATTTGCCGCCATTATCGCTAAAGCTTTTCAGCCTCAAGCAAAAAGTGCAAACAAACAGTTTCCTGATGTGCAATCTAATTTTTGGGCTTATGAGGTGATTCAATCTGCTTCCAAAGGTGGTTTTGTCTCCGGTTATCCTGACGGTATGTTTAAACCACAACAGCAGATTCCACGAGTGCAAGTACTCGTCTCCTTAGCTAATGGTCTAGGTTTAAATGCTAACAATCAGAGTATCCTTTCAATTTACAGCGATGCTTCCCAAATTCCACAGTACGCGATTAATTCGGTAGCAGCAGCAACTTCACGGCAACTCGTGGTGAACTACCCTACACTCAAACAACTCAATCCCAATCAACAGGCCACTCGAGCAGACGTAGCTGCCTTCGTTTACCAGGCAATGGTTAATGCAGGTAGGGCTCAAGCTATTTCGTCTCCCTATTTGGTGAAAACTCCTTAATAACGCGCACTGATAAAAAGTAATGAGAGGAAGTCTCAATCCCTTTTTCTCATTACTTTTTAATTTTTCGCTGCTCCCAGCGCCAGAGAAAAATCATTAAAACGACTACTCCAAGTTGAAGAGCTAGGTTAGGCAAAGTGCTATTAACATCGCGTCCGGCAAGTAACTGAGAAAGAAAGATGAATGCGCCGATAAAGCCAGAAGCACCGCAAGCAACGTAAATAAATTTACGTAAGCCTTTATATGGAGCCACTGCTTCTGCTTTCAAACGAGCATATTGTTGAGATTTATGTCGATTTTTGTTATTTTGTTCAATCACAATTTATAATATTAGATTGTATGATGCCGATGTGGCTCAGTGGTAGAGCACCCGATTCGTAATCGGGCGGTCGCGGGTTCAAATCCCGCCATCGGCTTTTGAATTTAGTTTATCCTGTTTTCGAGAAGTACCTGCACTCGTTGTACAGTAAAGTTATTTGGGTTCTTGTCTAATTTTGGAGATCAACACGAAAACGGGCTTTAAGGCAGCTATCCTGAAGGGGGAAGAAGTAAAATGGGTTATATAGCTACAAAGTACTAACTCAACTGTTTAAGAATAATGCGATTGCGCCCTTCAGCTTTTGCTTGATAGAGTGCCTTATCTGCAGCCTCAATTAAACGTATGGGCGAAGAAGATTCAGTATTGGGGATGATAGTTGCTACTCCTAAACTCAGGGTAACGTGTTTGCTAACAAGGGATTGAATATGATCAATTTCTAGTTCCCTAACTCCGGCTTGCATTAAAGCAGCAACATGAACTGCACCAGAAGCGTGAGTGTCGGGCATAATCACAGCAAACTCTTCACCACCATAACGCGCTACTAAATCCTGATTTTTTTGAGCCTTGCCACTTAAAATAGCAGCCACTTTTTGCAAACACATATCCCCAGCTGGATGACCATATTTGTCGTTGTAAAGTTTAAAAAAATCGAGATCGCATAAAATGAGTGACAGAGGCGAGCGATCGCTCATTAAATTCAGCCACTGAACGTTCAGGTACTGATCAAAACGGCGACGATTAGCAACTCCTGTCAGACCATCCATATTAGCAAGATGCTGCAAAGCTTGGTTGGTAGCTTCTAATTGTTTATAAAGTTGTGCTTGTTGCAGCAAGCGTCGTATCCGATGACGTAGTACTGCCCAGTGAATTGGTTTAGTAACGTAATCACTAGCTCCTACATCAAAAGCAAGGTTCACCGACTCTGGATCGTTTAAACTCGTAATCATTAAAATAGGAGTCCGCTCCCAAAGCTTTGAGATGACAGTATTGCCCATGTAAGAATCAGTATCAAAGTTCGCGAGTGCTTGTGCCAAATTATTTTTAGTAATTTGAAGTATCCGCCGACAGCAAGTAAAACCGTCCATTACGGGCATGACAGCATCTAACAAAACGAGATGCGGTTTAATAGTAATATAAGCATCCAGACACTGCTGACCATCACTTACCTCGACAACTTGGTAACCTTGTTTCTCCATAGCTTCACGCAACAGCAGTCGTGTAGTCTTATCATCATCAGCGACAAGAATCAGAGGAGGTTCGTTGGGAGTAGAAAACGGCTTTTTGCCTGACATGAGTTGCGTTCCACTGAAAAAGAGAGTACAAGGCAAAGTGCTAAGCTTACCTAAGATTTTGTAGGATAACTCAGCAATTTAAAATTTAACTTAAGAAAAACTAATATGCTAGCAGAAATCTGGCATTTTGAATAATAAAGTAAAGAAAACACTTACTA
>JAQYWO010000457.1 GCA_029379215.1 Rhizonema sp. PD37 | reverse complement strand
TCTCTACTTTATATTAAAAACATCTTTTTCCAACAAAATTATTTGCAAATACTTAAGTCACTTTCATGAATTATATGCATGATAAAGCATGAAAATATGCTTTTTACTCAACAATCCCCACCAATATCCTCGCCTCTGTCAGGATCTCCTACATACGCAGGCTCCCCTACTCCCAATTTTTAACATAGAAATACTATGGCAGATGCCCTAACCATTCAACTGCCTAATATCAAGAGTGCGATCGCATTGGCTGGAAATGCAGAGGAAAATCTCAAAACTATTACCCAGCTTACAGTTGCAACGCTAGTTCTGCGGGGTCAAGAACTGTACATTTCTGGTAACGAAAAGCAAATAGACCTAGCTTGTCGGTTAGTGCGATCGCTTGAAGATCTTTGGAGTAAGGGCAATAGCATTTCCAGCACGGATATCTTAACCGCCCATCAAGCCTTAGATAGTCATCGGGAAGAAGAACTACATAGCATACAGCATGATATTCTCGCCCGAACTCGTAAAGGTGAAGTCATCCGCGCTAAAACTTTCGGACAGCGAGAATACATTGAAGCCTTACGCAAGCGGGATCTCACCTTCTGCACTGGGCCAGCTGGTACTGGTAAAACCTTCCTTGCAGTTGTCGTTGCTGTACAAGCACTCCTCGCCGACCAGTTTGAACGGTTAATTCTAACGCGTCCGGCAGTTGAAGCAGGCGAAAAACTTGGCTTTTTACCGGGAGACTTACAGCAGAAAGTTAATCCTTATCTGCGACCGCTCTATGATGCTATAAATGAATTCATCGATCCAGAAAAAGTACCGTCATTAATGGAGAAAGGCGTGATTGAAGTTGCTCCTTTAGCTTATATGCGAGGACGCACACTCAACAATGCTTTCATTATTGTAGATGAAGCTCAAAACACGACACCATCTCAAATGAAAATGGTTTTAACTCGTTTGGGTTTTCGTTCTCGCATGGTGATCACTGGTGATATAACACAAACTGATTTGCTATCTAACCAACAATCTGGATTACCCGTGGCTTTGCAAGTCTTAAAACAAGTTGAAGGCATTGCTTTTTGCGCATTATCTCAAAAAGATGTTGTCCGCCATCACCTAGTTCAGCGCATTGTCTCTGCTTATGATAAATATGAGCAATAGCAATCAGTTATTAACAATCAACAACTACTAATTCATCATGACAACCACCTTAAAAGAATTTTTGGAAGCTTGTGACACTTTAGGAACGTTGCGTTTAATTGTGACAAGTAACGCTGCTGTTTTAGAAGCCCGAGGTCAAATACAAAAGCTGTTTTATGCAGAACTTCCTAAAGGAAAGTATGCGAATATGCATACTGAAGGCTTTGAGTTTCACTTAAATATGGACAAAATTACAAGTGTGAAATTTGAAACGGGTGATTCAAAACGAGGTAACTTTACTACTTATGCTATCCGTTTTCTTGATGAGAAACAAGAGCCAGCTTTAAGTGTGTTTCTACAGTGGGGTAAGCCTGGAGAATATGAACCAGGTCAAGTAGAAGCTTGGCATACTCTTAAGGAACAGTATGGTGAAGTTTGGCAGCCTGCGCCTTCAGATATTGGGAATGGGTCATAGGTGAAGCGGGAATAGGAAAAAATAACTTCCCAGTTCCCGCTTCACCATTCTGTCATGAGAATTCGGTAAACTCAAATACGTCGTACTCGCTACCCTGTAGTACAGATTCAGTGTGTTTCCCTTGGAAGCGCTTACCGAATATCTGCTCTATTGCTCCCCAAACAGCACCAAGTGTATAAGTACATTTACGTGTTGATCCTTGAGGTTCATCAGCAGAACAAAAGGTTTCTGAAGTGTAAACTTTAATTACATCACCCTCTTTTTGAATTTTCTCAATGATACATAAGCGAGTGCCCTCTTGACCTAAGACAGACGCGAGTTTGTAAGTAATCTCTTCTAAAGATAAGGATGATCGTACTAAATTTAATTCTTGTGCGAGACGTTTGCCGCGACTGCGACCAGCTGCAGTCAAAGCGATCGCTGTTGTCTTGTCACCTAAAGCATCTTCCATGCCCACAATTGCTGACTTAAAGCAGACGATACTACTAAAATCTCCCAGTCTTGCACGTAACATAGATCAAGCTCCTATTTCATCAAGTTTTACCAAGTAAGGCAAAAGTAAAAAGTAAGAGAAATAAAATCGGTTTAAAGACACCACTATTTATTTATGAAACATAAAATAAATATTTGTTTCGAGTGCAGTGTAGCAAGAAACAAGGTGCGAAGTCTTGGGGGCAGAAGCTTCCGTCAAGAGAACTTCAAAACAAAGTCTGCCGGACAGAAGATTCAATCCGCCGAGCTTCGCGTCATGGTTGAAATCTCCGCGCATTTATTTATGGGGATTCTCTTTTTACTTTTCAATAAAGAATACATTTGTCAAGAAGCATCAGAATTGATGACTAATTTTTTATGTATCTACCATACTTTTTATACTAAAGAATAACTTTTCCAGACGGCTTTGTCAGCCAATTTGTCCTTTTTAAGATCCTTCACCTTTAATTCTCCAGTCATTCTGAGTTTTTTACGGGAGGATTTAGTCAGATATCGTATTTATACGCTACTTAGATTAAACCTACCGTAATAACTTCTCACGCTTAAATTTAAGCCAACAGAGGTGCAATTCTAGCTACAGCCCGTTTTACTTCCAAAAACAATAAGCCTTGCTTCACAGCAGCACTAGCAAGAACTAATAAAACAGCCTCATCACTACAACCGACTAAGACTCCATAGCCTTTTTCTCCTTCCACAACAATACGATCAACTGCACCGCGAGCAAGTTCGCGTCCGATCCGTTCACCTAATGAGAGCATGGATGCAGACATCGCAGCTGTGCGTTCATCATCCATTCCCATAGGGAGTACAGAAGCTAAAGCTAAACCGTCAGGGCTTGCTAGCATCGCACCCTGAACCTCAGCACTACCGGAAACAAAGTTTTGCAGTTCATCTTGTAGCATTGAGATGTTAATCATAATTTCCTCTAAGGGTGTTTAGTATTATCAAAAGCAGGCTGTCTACTGCTTTGTTCATTAATGCTGTTGCGACTACCTGGTATCCGTACGCCCTATTGCTAGCAACCCTAATGTGTTCCCAGCTTGCTTAAACATTTTTTGTAATGCCCTCAATACTGACTTAAGAATATTACCCAAAGGTATAGGGCAACTAAAGCTTAGTGTAATGAAAGTGATTTTGATGACACCCGATATGATAAATATTTTGCCTCATTTTGAGACTAAAGGTAAAAAAAGTTTCTAACTTTTTCTAAAAATACTGCCAATTATTTCGCCAAATGATGGTATATGGCAAATTCTTGAATGAGTGTAATCACAGCTGGCAATACAGATGCTCGCTCTGTAGCATTGACACTAATGAGCGGCGCTTTAATTTGCTCATTGGTTAACCCCAAAGCAATAGCCACATCTTCAGCTTCCCAAGCATCTGGGCAATCGGTGTGAGTCAGCCCGATGATATGAGGTAGTTGCACCCGTTGGTTGATGAAGTTGAGAATCTTCCGCCCACTGCGTAACTGCTCTGGACGATGAGCATCTACAAGTAGAATATAGGCTTGAGCTTTTTTAATCAAAATATCCCACATAAAGTCAAATCGGCTTTGTCCTGGTGTGCCATAGAGGTGTAATGATTGATTTGGTGCAATATTTACTCGCCCAAAGTCCATTGCTACCGTAGTTTTCTCTTTAAACTGTGCTATTTCATCTGTCGCTTTTCTGTCAGTGTCTACAACTTCTATTTCACTAAGTGTACGGATAAAGCTTGTTTTCCCCGCTCCTACGCCTCCAGTCACGACAATGCGTAAGACTTCCATTAAGCTTTGCTCCTCAAAAACCCAACTAAATTTTGTAGGAATGCAGTACTGACTTTCAGCTTCTCTAGTTCTTTAGATTTTTTCGCTTTCATACTAGGATAATTTTCTACAGGAAAATTTACTGTGCTATCGTTCAACTCCAGTGTCGATTTTATCACAGGAACTTCCTCTACTAAACCAGCAAGCATCAGCCGGAATGCAGCCTGCTGAACCACAATCGTTGGTTGATTGAGTTGAGATGCGATCATTGCTAAATCTACACTGCCATTGGCAAACTCCCACAGCCGCCACTCAAAAGCGTTCAAATGAATCTGTGGTTTGTTGCTGATAATACTTTGGATGGTAGAACAAGCATCTGGAAGTACATCTGCCAATACTTTCCAATTTTTTAATGTCCTCAGAGCCATCAGAGCTACTTCTGTCGCTTTGATACTGATTCCTGTCATTTCCTGCAAAGGTAAAGCCGCTTTGCTATCAAGTTTAAAGACTCCCGTCTGTATTTCAAAAAGCTCTCTAATCTGTTGGAGTTGGCTGCCAAATAACAGGTTGAGTTGCTCTGCACTAAGTAGTCCGTGTGTTTTTAGATGTATACCAATCGGTGTGGTTGTGGGTAGTTGAGTTAATAATAGATTATCTATAACTTGCTGTTTTGCTAATCCCCGTTGTACGATTTTATGGATTAAACCCTGACCATTCAATTGATGAGCAGCAGCAACAATACGTCCCTGTTTAAACCACATATAGAAATAATAGGATTTAGAACTAGGAGCATGAATGTTTGGTAAAGTACATACAGTTAAACATCCGGATTTTCTTCCTTGGTCGATGAGTTGAAACAACTCAGCTAGAGAAAAATCTGTAAAAGAACTAGATAGGCTCATTAGTTGAGTAAATTAATTTATTTAGATCTCAGCAATTTACGTGATTCTGCACCTTTTTCATACTCTTGCACATAAGTATACACTTACTTGCTAAAAAAAAATAGAGTAATTACGTGTTAAATGCTGCATCTATCAAGAAGCATAAATATATGCCTAAATGATTAGAATAAGTCATTGTACTTATTTAAAAATATAAATTCACTTATTAAGTTAATACACTTAATTTAGCTTTAAAATATTGTAAATTTTTATGCTTGACAAAATCATATTTACGTAGATAGTGCCATTAATTTGTTTTGGCAATAAGGTTAGTAATTGGTAATTTTTATTTGTTCTTCCCGATTCCGATTACCTGTTCTCAGTTTCTTTTCAACTATTGAGTGATGTTTTTGTTTAGTATTATTT
>JAQYWO010000456.1 GCA_029379215.1 Rhizonema sp. PD37 | reverse complement strand
TTACAATAGTAACAATTTTATATTAAATAATGGGCTAAATATCACTCCTGTCTCCTTACCAAATTGGTATAATAATTATGCTAACAACAGCTTGGATAGTAGTTATAGCAGCTTTAATTCAGCCACAAAGAGCAGTGCCTCAATCGCAGACAATTACACAACTGCTAGCGGGTATAACTCTACTTCTGGTTATGGTTTGGTTAATGCCGCAGCAGCAGTTGCTGAAGCCAGTGGGCAGAATACCTTTGCTGATGTTCCCGATCTCGGGGGCAATAATTGGGGAGCCGATCTGATCAAAGCCCCAGAAGCTTGGGCGAAGGGATACACAGGTAAGGGAGTCGTTGTTGCTGTTCTGGATACTGGAGTAGACTACAACCATCCAGACTTAAAGGATAATATCTGGACAAACCCCGATCCGGGTACTGGCAAGGATAGTAATGGTAATGCCTATGTGAATGATATACACGGTTGGAACTTTGTGGACAATAACAATGATGTCATGGACAAAGACGGTCATGGAACTCATGTTTCCGGCACTATTGCAGGAGAAAACAACGGCTTTGGTGTCACTGGGATTGCTTATGATGCCAAGATCATGCCTGTCAAAGTTCTAGATGACTCTGGTGCAGGCTCCTATAGTTCCATCATTAATGGCATTTACTATGCAGTGAATCATGGAGCGAATGTCATTAATCTCAGTCTCGGTAGTAGTTCTCCCAATAGCTCTCTAGAGTCGGCTCTCAAATACGCTAGTAGCAAAAATGTGATTGTCGCTATGGCAGCTGGTAACGATGGTAGTACAACACCAGGGTATCCAGCACGTTATGCTCAGAATGTGGGATTTGCTGTTGGAGCCGTCGATCAAAGTAACAAGATAGCCTACTTTTCTAACCGCTCTGGATCTCAGACTTTGCCCTACGTGACTGCTCCTGGAGTCAACGTCTATTCCACAATTCCAGGTAATAAGTATGCTTATTATAGCGGCACATCAATGGCATCTCCTCATGTTGCCGGTCTAATTGCGTTAATGCTGAGTGCCAACCACAACTTGAGTGAATCTCAGGTGAGTCAGATCATTACAAGTACGGCAGGAAATAGTACCCAATCAACACAATCTAGCTTGAGTTCCAACTACATAACAAAGAGTATCGCGGCAACTAGCTCCAACATCGCAAACTATCAAAATAACTCTTTTGCACTCTCACCAACTCAACCTACCTCAGAATTATGGACGGGTATTTCACAAAATCAGTTGGCTTCTCCCAATAATCTACAGTACTCCAGCCTCAGCACTAATTCTTTAGTTAACAACGATATGTTTGTCAACTCAGATGTTTCGTCGCAATACTTAAGCTACGTCACAACAACTTTAAACGCTAAGACAAGTGCAAACGATGATATTGATGCTGATCACATATTTAAGGATGGGAAAACATTTATAGAAGAGTCTTAGGAATGGTTGGTGGGTAAGACTGCGTAAATATTCTCAATAATATTAGTAACGCGTGACAGCAGCCTTCAAAGCAAGAAAAGTGGAGTTGTTTCTAGTTGCGATCGCCCTCGACGATAATAATACCGAATGAGGCTCAAGAAATTAAATGAATTGAGCCTGACTCTTCGGAGCTACCAAATTTACCAAATGGTTGAGATGTATAGCTTTTAGCAATTAGCATTTAAGCTAATTGCTACTGACTTATCTCACAGAAAATGCCTCACTAAACCTACGAGTTACAGGCTCAATGATGAGAGTTAAAATTGATTTCTTCCGAGTTACAATTTCCCCACTAGCGGACATGCCAGGAGTAAATGCAACTTCAACTCCTCGCACTTGAATAGAGTGTTGATTTAGCCTAACTCTGGTAGGAAAGACTAAGCCTAAGTCTTTATCAACTACTGCATTTGGACTGACTTCCACAACTTCACCATCAACGACACCAAATTCTTGGAAAGGGAAGGTTGCCATCTTCACTTTCGTCTTCATTCCCCGACGAATAAATCCTATATCACGGTTCAGAACTTTCACCTCTAACATAAGTTCTTCCCCTCTGGGCAAAATAGACAGTAACTCTTCACCAGATTGTACTGGTCCTTTCGTCGCCTTAACTTTATAAATGGTTCCGGCAACTGGAGCCTTAATAGTTTCCTGTTCTTGATGTTTTTTCGCTTGATCGAGCTGGCCTTGAACGCTCGTCAGTTCTTCTTTACGCTTGTTACTCTGAGTCAAAATTTCACTTTGGCGCTGTGATTCTATACGCTGTGCCTGCTCGTTGGCTCCTTGATACGCTTGTTCGGCTTGGTGAATTTCTTGGACTTGTGCGGCAATATCTTTTCCTAAAGATGTGACTTTATCTTCAGCCTCTGTAACTTTATTTCGGGCATTTGTCACATCATCTTTTGCCTTGGTGATTTCCGTATTTGCCCGAGTCAATCTTTCTTGCGCGTCTAGGTAATCGAGTCGAGGTTGTGCACCAGCAGTAACGAGCATATGCATGCTTTTTTCTCGTTTTTGGGCGAGTGCTAAGTTGGATTCAACTTTAACGCTGATATTTTCAGCATTAACAAGGTTAGTTTTGGCGTTAACAAGGTTAGTTTTGGCATTGACCAAATTTTCCTGCATCTTGGTAAAGCGTACTTTCGCCTGCTGAATAACCGCTTTCTGGCGATTTGCTTCTGCCTCAGCAGCAGCTTGATGAGCTTTGTAGTCAGCCTGACGAGAGTTTAACAGTTCATCTTGCAGTTGGGTACCAGTTGTTGTATTTCCCATGCGTTCTGCATTTAAACGCTCCATATCTTCCCGAATCAACTCAGCTGATTTACTAAGGCGGGAAACATCGACTTTTTGCAATTCAGGATCGCGTTGAATCAGGACTTGATCTTTGGCAACGTGATCGCCTTCTTTAACATTGATAGCAACAATTGTTCCGCCACCTAATGATGTTACCGGTCGCACCTGTCTGGAAGCAACTAACTCCCCTTGTGCTGTTGCCACTTCATCAATAAGTGAAAAGTTTGCCCAGGCGATCGTCCCAAACACGACTGCACTTATAGTCCCCGCTAACATTCTCGTATACAGTGGCGGTAACTCCTGTACTGCCTTACCCAATTCATACGAAAGTTTTTCGTCTGGTTTGGCGAATCGCTGTTTTGTCTGACGTGCTTGAGTCGGATTTGCAGTTAGATAAGATTTCATATATTTATGGTTGGTGGTTAATTGTCAAAGTAAAACTCCTAACTTCTGACTCTTCAGTCTTTAAACCGCTAGATAACGGCGTAAAAAATTTTCCAGCTTCTCCAACTTGAGATGGAAAATTCCTTCTAAGTTAGCAATCTCTTCTGTTGTACAGAAAAATTCATTTGCCAGTAATGTACGGAAGGTTCCCAAAGCTTTTTGTCCTTGTGGATTAAACAAACCTAATACACCCCGCAAACTGTCTATTGCAAGTAGTGGTGGATTCATCACTACTAGTTCTTTGTTAAGGATGCCACTAAAAATTTTGGGAATATCCTCTCGCAATAAAATTTCCGGTCCACCGACTGATAAAATCTGATTGCGAGCAGCTTCAACTGATATAGAATCCACAACTATTCTTGCTAAATCATCTGTACTTACAATAGAGGTCCGATTTTTCGGATCACCGATAAGTAAATAAAACCCTGTTTCCCGAGACTGTTCTGCTAAAGATACTAAATTCGATGCTAATCCAGCTGGACGTAAAATAGTGTAGTTTAAACCACTAGCTTCCAGGTATCGCTCTACTGCTCGTTTAGCTTTGAAGACGGGAGCATCTTCATAACCCCGATCTGCTCCCAACACAGAAATAAACACGAAGTGCTTTACTCCCTCCGCAATTGCGGAGTCAATGAGTTCTATATTAGCGCGGTAGTCCAAAGACAAGGCATCGCCATCAGAACCATGAGTGCTAATAATATACTGAACACCCTGACAGGCTTTCTGGATATCTTTTTCTTGACGCAAATCACCGATGAAGATGTCACATCCTCGGTGTTCTAACTCGCTGTATCGCGAAGTAAGACGGACAAATGCACGCACCTGCAACTCCCTTTCACGCATGAGTCGCACGACTCTACGCCCGATTCCTCCAGTTGCTCCTGTCACTAAAAACATAAGGATTTTGGATTAATGCTAACTGCTAATTGTTAATTGGGAAAGAGGAATGGTATTACAACCCATAATCTAGTTACCCATGCTCCATTACCCCATTCCTCAATATAAAATTTAAATTTCGACAATAACTGGTGTATGGTCGCTGGGTTGAGGTAATTTTCTAGGATCTACATCAATGATGCAGCTTTTGGTACGCTCATACAAGTTACCTGTGAGATAATGATGGTCAATCCGCCAACCCAAATTGCGCGGAAATGATGCAGCACGATAGTCCCACCAGCTGTAATGTCCGCCTTCATTCGTAAATTTGCGAAAGGCATCACTAAATCCTAGTGCCAGAATGTTCCGTAGAGCTTGTCGCTCTGGCTCAGATGCCATAATGTGATTGTTAGTATTAACGCTCTCATGAATATCCGTATTCTCCAAAGCGATATTGAAATCACCACACATACAAATAGCTGACGACGACAAAAGATGCGATCGCAAATACTCCTGTAATACTGTTAACCAACGCAGCTTGTATTCGTATTTATCGCTCCCGACTGCTGCACCATTAGGCACATAAAGATTTACAATCCTAATCCCATTAATCACTCCTGTAATCACCCGCTTTTGGTCATCCCAATCGGACTCTAAGTTTGCCAAAACTGTCGTAAAACCAGTATTTACATCCTCCAAAGGTTGACGGCTGAGAAGGGCAACCCCATTGTAAGCTTTTTGTCCCGACAAATACAGTTGATAGCCCAATTGTTCAAAAGGCGATCGCGGAAAGAGAGCGTCTATAACTTTGGTTTCTTGCAAACATAGGACATCCACGGGTTTTTGTGTCAACCAATCGACAACATGATCAAGCCGAGTCCGAATCGAGTTGACATTCCAAGTAGCAATTTTCATCAATAAATTATCAGTAGTTCATATAGCAATCCTATTTGATTTGTGAGAATCGAGCATCTTAATAAGCCCGATTTCTTAAAAAACCGGGCTTTTGATTTAGGATTAGGCGATTGGTAAAATGAGCGCTTTATGTGTCCTTTATTGCCAAGAGCAAATGTCCTGCTTGAATA
>JAQYWO010000455.1 GCA_029379215.1 Rhizonema sp. PD37 | reverse complement strand
GGGGAGACAAAGCGTAGCTTTGGCGGGGTGGGGTTATTCCGGGATTTCAGGTTAACCGAACAGACATAATATTAACTTATGATTACCCCATCTGATTCCAATTTTATTACTCTCGAAGCATACCTGCAAATAGAAAAAACCAACATCAAACACGAATATTATGATAGAGAATAAGCAGGTCATGTCTTTAATTCTCCGTTTGCAGAACATGGGCTGCCGTATTTGGGCTGAAGATGATAAGTTACGAATTCGTACTAGTAAAAACGCCCTAAATTCTGAACTTAAGCAGGAAATTCAAACCAATAAAGCAGATATATTAGCATTCTTAAATGCTGCTAAGACAGTGGTGGCAGAGAAAATCCCTACTTTAGCAGATGATGCCCCAAAACTCCTTTCTTTTGCTCAAAAACGCCTTTGGCTACTAGCACAACTTCAGGGATCGTCAGCTATCTACAATATGCCGATCGCTTTACAACTGAACGGCAACCTTAATATTGATGCCTTGCGCTCTAGTTTGGCTTATATACTTAACCGTCATGCTATCTTTAGGATGTATTTTCCAACTGTGGCTGGACAACCTCAAGTTGTTATCCTAGACAAAATCGAAATTTTAACAGTACTAGATTGCCAAAACCTTAATGAACATCTTCACTCGCCAACCGTCCAGCATTTTATCAATGCTTATGTTCAAGAACCGTTTGATTTGAATACTGGTCCCTTATTTAAAGCGAAACTGCTAAAATTGCCAGCACGGAAATATGTGTTGCTAATTAATATGCACCATATTATCAGTGATGGTTGGTCAATGGGAGTATTTGTTCGTGAGTTAGAGCAAGCCTATACAGCCTTTATCCAGGAGCAAAACCTAAACCTTGCGCCTCTGCCCATTCAATACAGCGACTACGCAAATTGGCAACGAAACTGGTTGCAAGGAAAGGTATTAGAAGAACAGATCAACTATTGGAAACATCAATTAAAGGATGCTTCCCCGTTACTGGAATTGCCTACCGATTATCCTCGCTCAGCACAGCAAAGTTTCCGAGGCAAACGCTATCTCTACACTCTCAACTCGGAATTAAGCGTTGCCGTTAAAACCTTGAGTTTTCAACAAGGGGCAAGCCAGTTTATGACTTTATTGGCGGCTTTGAGTATTCTGCTTTCTCGTTACAGTCGCCAAAACGATCTGTGTATTGGCTCTCCCATTGCTAACCGCACCTATAGCCAAACTGAACCATTAATTGGCTTTTTTGTCAATACCCTTGTGTTACGTACTCAAATTCAGCCTGAGCAAAGTTTTATCGAGTTTCTCCAACAAACTTGCCAAACTTGTTTAGATGGCTATGCTCATCAAGACATCCCCTTTGAGTTTCTGGTAGAAAAGTTACAACCAGAACGCAGTATGAGTCATAACCCCTTATTCCAAGTTATGTTCGTGCTGGAAAATAATGAAAGCCCTGACCTGAGTTTACCAGGACTACAGGTTGAATGGCTAGATTTAACCTATCCGGTTGCTAAGTTTGACCTCACACTTATGGTCATAGAATCAGACAACCAGTTAAGTTGCTCTTGGGAATATGCTACGGATCTCTTTGAGAAGAGTACTATCCAACGCATGGCGGAACAGTTTGAAGTTCTGCTAAATTCCATTGTTGATAACCCGAAGCAATCTATCAAGACTCTGCCTTTGATGACAGAGGCAGAACTTCTGCAACTACAGTACTGGAATCAAACACAAACTGATTATCCTCATGAAAAAACTTTAGTTGATTTGTTTGAAGCTCAAGTCGCTCTCAACCCTCATCATCAAGCTTTGGTGTTTGAATCCCAAACCTTAACTTACCAGCAACTGAATCAACGCGCAAACCAGCTAGCTCATTACCTGATTAAAAACGTCAGGATTCAGCCAGATACATTAATTGGTATCTGCGTTGATCGCTCATTGTCAATGATTATTGGTATACTCGGTATCCTCAAAGCAGGTGGGGCTTATGTGCCGATTGATCCCAGTTATCCACCAGAGCGTATTGAGTTTATGCTACAAGACTCTGGGACATCGGTGTTGCTGAGCCAAAGTTTTCTCACTGAGAAACTACTACTAACTGAACTGGAAAACCCCCCAAAAATTATTTATTTAGAAGAGGAAAATTTTGCCCAAGAATTAACAGATAATCCGATTCCTCAAAGTACAGCATCAGATTTGGCTTATGCGATCTATACCTCTGGTTCTACGGGAACACCTAAGGGGGTAATGATTGAGCATCGGGGACTAGTGAATATGACTTCGGCTGTTGAGCAAGTTTTGCATCTTCAACCTCAAAGCCGCTTGCTTCAGTTTGCTTCCATCAGCTTCGATGCCTCAATTTGGGAAATTGCGACTACCCTGGCAGTAGGGGCATGTTTATATCTTGCTAAAAAAGAAACCTTGTTACCAAGTCTTGAATTGGTGAACTTTTTAGGCGATCGCAAAATTTCTCATGTCACGTTACCTCCTTCAGTCTTATCCCTATTACCCCAAGCGAGCTTACCTGATTGGCAAATCGTGGTTACTGCTGGAGAAGCTTGCCCAACAGAATTAGTGAACCGATGGGCAAAAGGACGGCGTTTTTTTAATGCCTATGGACCGACGGAATCTACGGTTTGTGCAAGTATAGCTTTAGTTGAACCTAATGGCAAAAAACCCTCTATCGGTAAACCGTTGCCCAATCTCCGCATCTACATTTTAGATGCTCAAAATCAACTTTTACCTCTAGGAATACCTGGAGAATTATGTATTGCTGGCGTTGGTTTAGCCAGAGGCTATCTTAACCGTCCAGAAATGACTGCTGAAAAATTCGTGGAAGTTGAATTATTCGGTAAAACTGAGCGAATTTACAAAACTGGCGACTTAGCAAGACTCAGATCTGATGGCAACCTAGAATATCTGGGTCGCATTGACAACCAAATTAAACTAAGGGGTTTTAGAATTGAACTCGGTGAGATTGAATCAATTTTATTACAACATCCATCAGTTAAAGAAGCAATTGTCACCTTATATAAAACCGAGAGCAACCAAAGTTTAATTGCCTATGTCACGGGAATTACCACTGATTTATCAACCAAATTGAAAAATCACCTCTCATCTCGTCTACCTGATTATATGGTACCTGCTCAAATCGTAGTACTGGATCAGTTGCCTTTAACTCCCAATGGCAAAATTGACCGTCTCGCTTTACCTACTCCTTATATTAAGGTTGAAGCCTCATATGTAGCCCCACGCAACGAAGTTGAAAAGCAACTAGCAGAAGTCTGGTCTGCTATACTCGAGTGTCAAGAAGTTGGCATTCATGATAACTTTTTCGACAGAGGCGGTCATTCTTTATTAGCGATGAAATTGCTCAATGATATTCAACAGGTATTTGGACAACAACTTTCCTTGAGTAGTTTATTTCAAAACCCTACTATTGCTCAACTCGCACAACAACTTTATCATATTGAGGTTCAATCTCATCCTGATTTACTATCACTCCAACTTGATGGAGATGCAGCCCCTCTATTTTGTCTCCCTGGCGCAAACGGACACGGCTTCTATTTTCGAGATTTGGTCAGAAATTTAGGAACAGAACGTCCAGTGTATGGACTCGAAACTCCAGGAAGAGATGGACTTAGCCCACTCCCTGACTCAGTAGCAGCCCATGCAAGTCAACTCCTAACGCTATTACGTCAACAACAAGCCAAGAGTCCATATATACTAGCAGGATACTCTTCAGGTTGTGCTGTTGCTTTTGAAATGGCGGCTCAACTAGAACAGCTTGGTGAAAAGGTGGGTTTACTGGCTATATTTGACGCCGGACTGGTTTCTCACCCCGAATATTTCACTAATAGAGCAGATGTTGATTGGATTTGGCAATCGATTCAACGGACTGAAGCCTTAAAAAAAGTTTCTTTAGGTTTGGAATACGATGATTTAGTAGCACAGCCAGATGACCAAGCCCGTTGGAATCTAGCGGCAGAGTATTTATACTGGTATAATATTCTACCGGAACACTCAACCCTTTCTTTACTCAAAACCAATATGAAAGTGATGAAAGTACTCTCGCTCAATTACGCGAATTATCAGCCTCATCATCGAATTTCTGCCCCCATTGTTTTATTCCGCGCTCAAGAAGTTCATGATACTCTTTTACAAGAACTCCAAGCTATTTCCGATTACGATTTGCCGGATTGGGGATGGCAAGCTTATACTCAAAAGCCTGTTAATGTAATATCTATACCAGGTAATCACGGTCGAATACTTTATGAACCCAATGTAAAAATGTTAGCCACAGAATTACAGGTGGCAATGGCGCAGTAGGTCGGGCAATGCCCACCTCCGTACATTTTAAAAATCAAATATGAATTTTCTACTGAAGTTAAACTAATTTTTAATATATGCAATTTACAACTTTTTTTGATAAAACTTCACAGAATGATTCTTCTCCGGGTTTTAATCAATTTTGGGAGAATGTCCGAGCGATTACCGGACCTTACTGGTATCCAAAAGAGGCTGAAGGAAGAGCATTTTCAGATGTGATTCGTTCATGGTTAATGCTCATTCTCCTAATCTTATTAATTATTATCTTTGTAGCAATAACTGCCTTTAATAGCTTCGTTAGTCGTTATTTACTTGACGTTATTATAGAAAAAGATTTTACTAAGTTTACTAATACTTTATTAGTTTACGGTGCTGCTCTTGCGAGTATTACACTGCTAGTAGGATTTTCTAAGTTTGTTAGAAAACAAATCGCGCTCGATTGGTATCAATGGCTAAATAATCGGATTTTATCAAAATATTTGAGCAATCGTGCTTATTATAAAATCAATTTTAAATCTGATATTGATAATCCAGATCAACGAATATCTCAAGAAATTGCACCACTTACCAGGAATGCTCTTAGTTTTTCGGCTACTTTCCTAGAAAAAGTGCTAGAAATGACTACTTTTATCATAATTCTTTGGTCTCTTTCCAAATTTGTGGCAGTTATAGTGGTTGTTTATACCATAATAGGTAATTTAATTGCTGTCTACTTGGCTCAAGAATTGAATAAGATTAATCAAGAGGAACTCGAATCTGAAGCAGACTATACTTACTGTCTAACTCATGTTCGTAACCATGCTGAGTCAATAGCTTTTTTTCAAGGTGAAAACCAAGAATTAAATATAATTCAGCGAAGATTTCTTAATA
>JAQYWO010000454.1 GCA_029379215.1 Rhizonema sp. PD37 | reverse complement strand
AAACATATAAGTATTTTAGCGGTCGCTCTTTGGAGAAAAACTTTTTGGTTTACTGGTTCAGCGTTTACAAGAGTATTTGCATTAGGGCAATCGGCTAGAAATATGTCTCCATTTTAGATGACTATAATTTAAAGCTACCAACTGAAGTGACTGCTTTTCGGATTTTTAACAAGTCTGAGATCCCCGACTTCGCAGAAGTTGTCGGGGATCTCGGGGATCTCGGTTCAGGCGATCGCTGAAAATTAGTGGTGACGCCTTGCAATACCCGTCTCAAGATGGTACACGTAGGGTGTGTTGGCGAGCGCTTCCGACACGACTTATAAGCATCTCGTACTTAAATAAAATTTATGGCAAGTGTATTTGAAGACATCAAAGTAATTGGTGAGTACGAACAACCAGAACAAATAGCTGCAAAGCTAGAGCAAATGAAAGATCCTGATGTTATCGGTAGTGTTAGTGATGATACCTACGGAGAAAGGGGGGTTAAAGCGCTTCCCGATTGGTTGAATCTTTTTCAAGATCAACCGTGGATGTATGCAACTTATCGATTTGGCTACATCGCTTTACGGAAGTCAAGTTCTGCTCAGCCGCAACCTATTCAAGATGCAGGTGCGATCGCACCAGATCTCTCTCTCAAAAACAGCCGGATCAACATTCGCCTAGATCGGTTTCATGTAGAAAAGTATCCAGGGGGTGGAACACATGATATCTTGGTTACTTTCGCAGCACGTAATCAAGTCGCAGAAAACCAAGAATCGCTTAGCTTCAGTCAAACCTACCGTGTAAGAGAAAGGCAATCAGCAGGTATTGCAGGCTATCCTATTTTTATAGGCTTGCATGTGGGTTCACAGGGAGTAGCCTTTGAATGCTCTACAGTGAATGTCAAAAATGAAGAGGATAAAACAATATTAAGTGCGTTAGAATCTTCACCATTTCAAAGTGGACTCAAACTTTTAACAACTGCACAACCAGCGATCGCACCCTTTACAGAAATTTCCTTGGGTGTTGTCAAGTTATTAGCACAACGATATGAAAATGTGCCTGTACAAAAGTTCTACCTTGGTCTTGATTTTGACCAAGCCGCCTTGGGAGTGTCCCTAACAGAAGGAAACTATATTGCTGTCCAGGTTCCGAATGAAACTGCGATTAACTGGAGTGAGTGGGTTTATAAACCAGATATGGGTGCGATCGTCAAACAAGGAGATAATTCTGCTACCCTACCTTATAATTATGTAATTTTCCGTATTAGTAAATATGAAGAGTAAACAATTAGCTGACAAGCAACCACTCGATAAAATTGAGGTTAAATATCAATGACTGATAAATTTACTCACGGTTATGCTTTGTTAATTGGTGTTGGTGAGTCTGCTTACAGTAAGTTATCTTTACCAGCAACCGTTAAAGATACTCAAGCAATATATGCTGCTTTAATTGACCCAGAACTGTGTGCGTATCCCGATAATCAGGAACATATTCGCGTACTAAATAATAAAGAAATAACACAGCAAGGTATTTTGGATGGTTTGAATTGGTTAAAGGAAAAGGTAATTACAGATACCAGCGCAACCGTATTTGTTTATTACTCAGGACATGGTTGGGTAGACAAAACTACGAGCCGTTATTATTTACTGCAACATGATATTAAACCAACCAAGCTTGCTAACTCAGCCCTTGCGGCAGAAACATTTACAGATGCTTTGCGGCAAATTCGCTCTGAACGTTTGTCAGTAGTCATTGATAGTTGTCATGCAGCAGGAATGGCAACTTCTAAAGAGGTGGACATTGAACTTTTAGAAGAGTTTGATAATTTTGAACGAGTCGCTCCATCTAAAGGGTTCATTGATGAATTGAAACAAGGTAAAGGCAGAGTTGTTTTTACATCCTCAGAGGGAGAGCAACTGTCTTGGATTAAAGATGATCAGTCAAACAGTATCTATACATATCATTTTCTAGAAGCTTTGCAAGGCGCAGCTAATAAATCTGGTGATATAGAAGTTAAGGTTTCTAACTTAATGAATCACCTCAGCAAAGCTGTACCTGAAAGTGCATCAAGGTTATATAGAGCCGAACAAACTCCTCACTTCGATATAGATGCAGGAGATTTTATTATTGCTAAACTCCGAGGAGGGAAAGGTTTACCTGCTAAAGGATGGGAGGAGGTTCAGCCTCAAGCTACTCAAAAAATAAACCAAATAGCCGAAAATATCCAGCAGTATGGAAGATACATCACCAACATTAACGAAGTTCGTGATGTTCAAAACTTCCATATTGGTGATGTTTTTCATAAAAGTTAATTTATGACATTTATAGCAGAATTGTCAATGGCGATTAAGAATGAAATAATCCATACTATAGAGCGTATCACCATCGGTTAACAAACTCAAGCTAAGACTAGTTATTTATAATGGACAGATTATTACCTCCAAAGGGATTACGTTTTCTAATATTAATTATTTTGATAATAGGTATATTTTTTCGTTTTGCCAACCTCGGTCAAAAACTTTTTGAGGGAGATGAATCCATTACCTCAGTTAGAGCCGCAGGATATACAGTAGCTGAAGTAATAAACTCAATTCCTAAAGATACAATAATTACTCCCAAAGAAATAGAAACATTTCGGATTGTTTCTAGAGAAACCAGCCTACTCGATACATTAAAAGTTACAGCACTTGGAGCACCTCAACATACACCATTATATTTTGTATTAACTAGAATCTGGATGCAATTGTTTGGTAATTCTGCGGTAGCAATGAGAAGTTTTACCATCTTCACCAGCTTCTTGGTCTTTCCTGCTATTTACTGGCTGTGCATGGAACTGTTTAAATCTTCAACAGTTGCTTCGATGGCTGTTGCTCTAGTTGCTGTATCGCCTATCCATATAATTCATGCCCAGATTGCAAGACCTCGTACACTTTGGATATTGATGATATTGTTATCAAGTACAGCCTTACTGCGGACAATCCGATTAAATAATAAGACTACTTGGGTGATTTATGGAATCACTTTATCATTAAATCTTTACACATTTTTATTTTCCATTTTTGTGGCAATTGCACATGGAATTTATGTCTTTCTTATAGATTTTAAAAGTAAGAAAATAATAAAATCTTATTTATTTACAGCAAGTATTGTCATTTTAAGTTTTGTACCTTGGATCAATGTCATTATTACTCATGTAAATACAGCTAAAAAAATGACTGAATGGACGAATCAACCAGCGGCTTTTCCAGATTTATTAGGAGGTTGGTTAAAAAACTTATGCGATATATTTTTCTATTGGCATTTTAAATATAAACAAACCTTCTTGATTTCTGAGAAACCATTTGTGATCTATTTTGGTATAGCAATTTTATCTTTAATAATATATGCATTCTATTTTCTTTGGAAAAATACTCCCAGACAAGTTTGGTTATTTATTTTCACCTTAACTGGTGTAACATCGCTAGCAGTTGTTCTACCAGATTTAATTTTTGGAGGAAGACGTTCGGCTTTAGATAGATATATGTTTCCTTGTACTTTAGGTATTCAAGTTACAGTTGCTTATTTACTAGCTACTAAAATTTCCTTAGCTTCAAGTACACTGCGTGTAAAATCATGGCAACTTATTACAGTTCTACTTATTTCACTCGGTATTTTGTCTTGCACAATTAGTAGTCAAACTGAAAGCTGGAATGGTCAAGAAGACTTCATTATTCAATCATCTCGTATTATTAATAAAGCAACTCGCCCGTTAATAATATCAGATGATGATATAGTTTCTGGATTAATGCCTTTAAACTATAGGCTTGACCCTCATGTCAGATTAATGCTTATCGCTCAACCAAATCAAGTAGCAATTCCTGAAGGGTTTAGTGATATATTTCTATTTTCTCCTTCCCCAGAATTACGGTCCTTTATGCAAAAGAAAAAAGAATGGCAGATTAAGCCTTTTTATCAAAGTTCCTACTTAAATATTTTCCTATGGAAAGCTTCATCTCCTATGACTCTTTGGAAACTTTAACAAGAAAGAACCCATAAGCGATTTCGCTGTGATGAATTTGTAAACGCTTACTACAACAGAAACTATCACATAAAAGTACAGCAGCTTGGCTGCCAAAATAATAGGAGCCGTTTGAACAGGCTCATTAAAATAGAATCCATGCCCATACACTTCGTAAGTTAAGAGCGAAGGTTATTGAATATTGCGGGTAATCAACAGGATTTAATATGACTAGTAGCTGCCTCAATTTTGATTATTTTGGTTGACCTTTCAAAAATTACAATTGTTTATATATCTGCTCGTCGGCGAGCTTACTTCTGACGAGTCTTTTGTCAAAGAGGCGATCACAAAGAGTAAGAAAACTTTTTAGTTTATTGAATTTGGTCTAAATTGAAGTTGCACCAAAAAAGCCACATTCATGCGACAGTTAACATTTTCACTGATAACCGCGATCGCCCTCGGTACAACACTCACCAGTTGCAGCACGCTTAGCATAGACGCGTATGAAGCAACAGCACTTACCAAGTATACCTGGCAAGTGAAATATGCGACGGACTTAGCCAATGACACATCACCGCGCTTTGAAACCTTCGCCACCACCACCTTACTTAATCGTAATGGCAATAAACCAGACCAAGCAGTCACAGGACCTGATGACAAAGGTTTATGGTGGCCTGCTCTACCGCCAAGACCGACCGTTGATGAAGTGCAACAACGCCTCAGTCCTCCTCAATCGGAGGCAAGCAAGCCCGAATTGTTGAAATCTGTGGAGTACAAGCTAACATATGGAGTAGGCGACCAACAGAAGACTTTACCCACAAACTATGATGTCTACCGACAGGTGGTTAAGGCATATCCGTCGCACACTCCTTTAGAATTGACTTTGGGAGTAAACGAAGATTCAGTTGAAAAAGCTGAGCCTACGAGTAAGTGAGTCTGTGTGGAAAGTAACGAAAAGTTAAAATGAGGTAATAAGTTAAATTTAATACGTTGTGGACTGTGTTTTCCTCTTTTTCCCCTCGCTTTTACCCCGAGGAAAAAAATCTGTAAAAAACGAACAAGCCTTTTTAGTTATCTGTTTTAAACGAGGTATTTTTCATGGACTTTGGTCTTACACGCATAAAAAAATGGGTTCCAATTTTACCCCAACGAAAAGGTCTTTTTCAAGGCGTCAAAACTCTTTACTGTACGTTCGCTCATTTTGTCGGTGTGAGAGGAATTAATGCGAGTCCAGGAAAG
>JAQYWO010000004.1 GCA_029379215.1 Rhizonema sp. PD37 | reverse complement strand
GATTAATCTTTCGTTACAGATATTTACGTAGGGTGTAAATTATATAAGACGTTATGGTAATGAGTAATGCAGAAGAAAATATTCCTCATTTCCAACTACCATACATGACTTAAGTCATGGATAAACTTGTGAATAAAGGCAGATTTATTATTTGAATATAAATCTCTATCATATCATAAGTAGAAATAAAAAATGGGGAGGTTATGAAGCCTAAAGTACTCAATCTAAGTGTTCCCCGAAGGATGTTGTGCATCCAAAATTTTCCTTAATTGTCTTTTCATTCCCAAGGCATAATATGCGAATAATTCATATTTTAAATCACATCAAAAAAGCTGGTAACGGTATAGTGAATGTGGCTGTGGATACGGCTTGCATACAAGCGCAAGCAGGTCATGAGGTAGCAGTCGTTTCTGATGGTGGAGAATATGAGGAAATACTTGCTCTTTACGGTGTTAGACACTACAAATTAGATCAAACAAGAAAACTAATATCCCTGAGCAAAGCGGCTGTGCGTTATCGAGCAATTGTAAAAGAATTTCAGCCCGATATTGTTCATGCCCATATGATGACAGGAGTGATAATAGCAAAATTTTTAAGATTTGGGTATAAGTATAGTTTAGTTTCTACAGTACATAATGAATTTCAGCGTACCAGCGTGCTGATGGGTTTAGCTGACAAGGTGATTGCCGTCAGTCAAGCTGTGCAAACGTCCATGTTGCAGCGCGGTGTCCCTGAAAATAAGTTGCAGGTCGTATGCAACGGTCCTTTAGGTAGTCCTCGCAATCGTCAATTACAAGAGTATTCACCAATACAATTACAACAGCCTGCCATTGTTACCATAGCTGGGATGTACAAGCGTAAGGGCATTGTTGAGTTAATTTCTGCTTTTGACCAAATTGCTGTAGATTTTCCGCAAGTGCATCTTTATTTAGTTGGAGACGGACCTGATCGCTTACTATTTGAGGCACAAGCCGGAGAAACATCTGTAGCAGAACGCATTCATTTTGAAGGTTTCCAACCCGAACCTCAACGTTACCTATTATCAAGTGACATCTTTGTACTAGCTTCACATCAAGATCCTTGCCCTCTTGTACTTTCAGAAGCTCGTGAAGCTGGCTGTGCTATTATTGCCACTCAGGTAGATGGGATTCCAGAAGCATTAGATGATGGGCAAGCTGGTATTTTGGTGCCACCAAAAGATAGCAATACTTTGGCAAAAACATTAACACAATTGTTAAGTCATCCAGATTTGCTGCAAAAGTGGAAACAAAAAGCAAATCAAAACTTAGAGCGATTAAATGTCGCTCGCGTTCATCAGGAAACACTGTTCGTGTATGATGAGTTGCTCAATCACCCCAATCAGAGCGAATACACAGGTACAGAGCGCAGTGAGAGCAAGCTTCTCAGGAATACAGGAGAAAAGAGAACAGGGTTGATTAATTCATAGACACGAATTAAAGCAATGGATTAATGCTTATGACAACAATTAATTCACGGGAGTAATCTGTTGAGGCGTCTACTGCCAACTTGTCCTAATAGCTAGCGGTAACTATAAGTGTGTTGGCATGAATAAACACAACTTTACAGTGGCGGGTTGTTAATGATTATTATTTAGTTAGTAGTAAGCTTATAAGTCGGTTAATATTTATTTACATATTGAGGTTTTATTGCCTTAACCTATCTTAATGCAAAGGAGCTAGAGGGTTGATTATATAGCTGTTGCGGATTTGGTTTAATATAGGTTCCAGCCTTGCATATTGCTCTTGGGGTACGGCATCGGTATAAATGGAAATTTTGTTGCCTCGCTGTTGGATGAAGCTGTCGCTCCTGAGTCTGCCCTTCACATCTTTGACGGTGAGCGCTTGGCTCCACTTGATTTTCACTCTTCCATCGGCAAGCTGTATGGGCGGCTCCATCCTGAAGTCTAAGCCCGATTTTGAACCAAAAGAATGATTAAGAGATGTTTTCAAAAAATCGCTTAACTGCTTCTTATTTAATTTAGGTGACCAGGAGAAGATCTCGATATGGATGTAAGCAAGGGTATTCGGACTCTTATCCAGCCAGGATAAAAGTGTGTGGGTTGGCTCGATTGTCTTTCTTGTTATCCACCCTTGAGGAAAGCGGATTGAGAAAAGACCAGTATTGTAAGTGTAAGTTTCCAGGTTACTAATTTCGACTTGCGGAAATCTAGCAATTCCAGTTTCTGATTTTTGCGGAGATTCACTATTGAAATCTCTGGGCATACTAGGACTAGGTTGACTTGTGGGTGCTGAGTTGCTAGTGGAGTCACTAGATAATGGCGGGTTGTTAGAGTGATTAAGAGGAGATTCACTGTTGGGATCTCTGAGCGTGCTAGGACTAGGTTGACTTGTGGGTGCTGAGTTGCCAGTGGAGTCACTAGATAATACCGGATTGTTGGTGGAGTGATTAAATAGCACCTCTCGCATTACCATAAATTGAAACCACAGCAAGATCGGGCAAACTATTATACCTGCCACAGTCCACCCTCTTTGATGAGCTTTAAAATCTTCAAGACTGCGCCACGGACGACTTTTCCACCCCCAAACGTTACCTTTAGCACCTAGGATAAATAGCATTGGTATATTAATCACCGGAATAAAGGATATTAACCCAATCCAAACTTGATTAGTAATACTCCAGTAAGGTGATAGCAAAAACGCTCCCCAGTTCCACTTTTGGATTTCATGCGGCACAAGCGTAGAAGTATTGAATGTGCCACCGCCTCCAAGCCAATTTAATCCTGAAGTTGGAGTTTGTATAGGCGATATGAGGGTTGTCTGTGATTGTACAGGGTGTGTACCACTCAAGAGTGAAAGTGGTAAGAGGTTAACACCAGCAGTCATTGATTGCAAAGCATCAAGCATTTCCCAGGCAGTGACATAGCGATCGCTTGGATTATTGGCGACCGCTTTATCCAGCAATGTCCTCAAACTGGGACTGATATTCATTGCGTGTTGATGCCAGATAATGTTTTCACTTTTAAAATCCCGTAGCTCACGTGGCACTTTTCCAGTCAATAGATAAATTATCGTTAGTCCTAAACTATATAGGTCACTGTTATAAAGAGGTCTGCCAGCTGCTTGTTCTGTCGGCATATACCCTGGTGTACCAACAATAATTGAGTTTGTCGGATTACCTTGCGAATTCGCCACTGTACCCATTGATTCTCGCACGGCACCAAAATCGATTAATACTGGTACGTTATCTGAGTCGCGCAGAATCACATTGTCTGGCTTGACATCTCGATGGATCATTTGTCTACTGTGGACGTAGTTAAGAACATGCAACAGATTCCTAAGTATTTCTACAACGATAATTTCATTTAAAGGTCCATGAGAATGAACTTTATGAGTCAGTGTTTTCCCCTGAATATATTCTTGAACTAAATAAAACTCGCCTTGTTCGGAAAAATAGGCATATAATTTAGGAATTTGATTGTTGTCATTTCCCAAATCCTCCAAAATTGTGGCTTCACGCTGAAACCTATCTTGAATCATCCTGTAAATCTCAGGATCGTTAGTAATAGGCTTGAGTTGCTTGATGACACAGAGGCGACCAGATGGCAAATGTGTGTCTTGTGTCAGAAAAGTTTTACCAAAGCCACCTTCTCCAATAACTTTTACAATCCTGTAACGATTGTTGAGCAGAGTTTGTAACATGAAGTACTAATTCCCTCTGTATATTTGGATTTCAAAGTATATAAATATCTAAGTATAATAACAATTAATCACCCAATTTGCTAGAAACGGCATATGTGATAGTTGGTGAGGCAGCACGCTCATCAATATCTCGCGCCTTTTAGTTGAGAGCAAACCCAGAAGGGGTAGTTGGTAATAGGGATTGGGAATTGAGAATAATTTTTTCCCATTACCTATCAGCAGCTAGCGTCCATGTAAATAGCAACTTAAGTTAATATATGGATTCCGGAAAATTGCTAAAACTGAATTAATGCTAGTTGAAATTAAATAAGCTATCAGAGATCGGTGCTATACGAACTTAATTATATAAATCTTTAACAGATCTAAGCCCAACCCTTAAAATTAGTATATGCCGAGCTAATACTAGTAATGGCTGAATGCTTGATATAATGTTAAAAATATGACTACTAATTTTTATATTGTACGTAAATATGAGCGAACAAAGCGTATGATGATTTGTATTAGATGGGTAGGGGAATTGCCTCAATGAGTCATGCATTTCTGCGTTTGAGTTCCAGTAATGGAGAATCACCTTACTCACTCCCAACGACTGGTGAAGTCGTGATTGGGCGCGAACCCAGTTGCCAAATTGTGTTGAATTCCAGTACATATAAAATGGTTTCGCGGCGTCATGCAACCGTTTGCTCATCTCCAACGCTTGACGGCAGAATCAGCTTTTTGCTTTGTGACTTGAATAGTGCGAATGGGACTTATTTGAATGGATCACGTTTGAATGGTTGTCAAGAATTGCACACAGGCGATCATATGACTTTTGGTAATAATGGACCAGAATTTATTTTTGAGTACCAAGTCACTTCCTCACCAACCATGATGGAACAGACCACAGTCCATTCTAATCACACTCCAGCTTGCGCAGTGAATCCAGTCTTGAACAATTCAGATGATAATGCCAGCTGGTCACAAATGCTTCCCATTTTTTCTCATCCAAGAGATTTCACTCGCAAAACTTATTTACTACCAGGAATCATCACAGTCATATTCGTGGTACTCTTATTTTTTGTTCGGGGTTTGTTGTACCAGCTATTATTAGGAGCTTATTTAGCAACCGCTGCATTTTACTTTATTTATCAGTTGTGTGGTAAGTCTAAGCCTTGGTGGGTACTAACAACTGCTGCTATTATAACTCCTGTGCTTTTAAGCAGTCCAGTACTTACAGTATTTATTTTTGTGTTTCGAGGCATTCTTCCTGGAAACATACCCAACGATATAAGTTCTGTATCCTTTCTGGAATTATTTGTCCGATTCTTTTTCGGTGCTGGGTTGTTGGAGGAATTACTCAAAGCATTACCAATTCTTGGATTTTACTTTATAGGTAGAAAAATACCATCACCTAAGCGCGAACGCATTGGCGTTTGCGAACCCCTAGATGGAATTTTACTAGGGGCAGCTTCTGCAGTTGGTTTTACTCTTTTTGAAACTTTAGGTCAGTATGTGCCCGGTACGATCGCAACACATATTGCTCAACATATGGGGGAAGAGGCTGGGTTACTGGCAGGCTTACAACTGCTCATTCCGCGAATCTTAGGTGAAGTTGCAGGACATATGGCTTGGAGTGGTTGGTTCGGGTACTGTATAGGCTTGAGTGTACTTAGACCGCGTCAAGCTTGGCGAATTTTAGCACTAGGTTATTTCAGTGCAGCTTTACTCCACAGTTTGTGGGATAGCAGCGTTGGGTTAGCGAGTTCAATAGGAATTTGGGTCTTAGGATTATTGATGTTAATCGGAGGATTGTCCTACGCTTTATTAGCTGCCGCAGTTGTCAAAGCACGCGCTTTGTCACCAACGCGGGCACAAAATTTTGCTACCCGCTTTTTATGAATACTTATTACTATTTTGTAGTTCTTGCCATTTTTGTCGTAATTGGTGTAAGTTCGGAGCAACACCACCATAACGCCAGCTTACATAAGCTTTGCTAATTTCATTTACGATCTGGGCCGTTGCTGTTGAGTGATGCTGGTAAGAGACTCTGGCATAATCTAAAGGTGTTTGTGCTGGGTGTTTGCTCAAACCTTTTCGTGCTGACCATCGCAGCATTTGTTGATAAAGGCTTTCCATTGCTGGTAGTTTACTTATGACTCGGTGATATCGCCATTCTCGCCATTGCCTCCAACCTAGCCAACTTAAAAAAGCCAACGCTGTAAGGAAAAGAAATCCAGTTAAAATGCCGGATATCCCTTGAGAGAATAAAGAGAAAAACCAGGAGAACACTCTGGCTATCCAGCTAAATACTGATTCAAACAGGTGATTAAGTAATCCTGTGACAGGTGAGGGCAACCACCCAGCAATCCAATTCCAAAACGAGTGTAGAACGCTAAAAGTTTGAGAATCCTCTATTGAAGGAGGAATCAGGGGATGATTGGGAATGGGGTCGAAAGTAAACCAGCCATAGTTAGGGAAGTACACTTCTGTCATGGCGTAAGCGTCTGTATTGCGAACGACATACATTCCCGTGAACGGATTGAATTCTCCCGGACTAAACCCCGCAACTAACCGCGCTGGAATACCAATCGAACGCAGCATAACTGTGAGAACTGTAGAAAAGTGGTCTGGATAGCCACCTTGATTCTTAAATAAGAAAGCTTCAACTAAGTCTTCTTTTTCACCTAAATCAGGTAAAGAGAAGGAATTGTCGGGAACGTTATAGTGTTGCTTTAAATACTGGGCTAAATAAAGAGCTTTTTCATAGGGAGAATCGAGAGTTTTATTAGACTTTCCTACCCGATCTGGGTTGTAGTTGGTTAAAATTTCTTCAGTACGTTGCCTGACTTTCTCAGCAATTTCGCTCTTAATTTGCAGGTAATAATTTTTAATATTTTGTGAATATTTCGTTTCAGCTTGTCCTAACAAAGTCTGATCGCGTGTGGGAACTTCCGAAATGACGGTATAGGTTAGACCTTCTGATAATTCCACAGGAGATCGCAAACCACCTTCTGTATCGACAGCAACCACTGGTGTCGGAAAGTAAATTTCCTTAGGATAAGCTAAAGTAGGAATCAAATTGGGTAATTCCGACACTACCGTGTAGGTTTGTACAACCTCTTTCGTGCGAGTTGCGATCGCAGGCTGTGGAAGAAATATTTGGTAAGACCAAGGCTCTCGCTTGATGGTTTGAATTTGTGAGGAGCGAGAAATTTCCCATCCCTGACCAGTGTAGCGGTCAAAGGCCAACACCCGCCAGAAACCCAAGCCTTGCGAGCGTACCCGCATCACGACTTTAGGTTTCATCTCTCCCCTGAGATTTTGATTAATTTGATTGTTAAAACCGTAATAAAAGCTATTATCGGGCTGTCCTTCCTTGCCCGTCCGGGTGCTTTCCTTACTGCTTCCATCTCCTTTGCTGGAACTACCTTGATGGACATAACCTGGGTTAAGCACACTGCGTCCGGTAAAACCACCTTTCACCTCAATTGGAGAACTCACTGGAAACGTCCGCAGTTGATATCCCGGTACACGGGGCAAAACTGCAAAAATTGCCAACCCTAATCCCACAATCAAAAAGAAATTAAAAATTAAAAATTTAAAATTTAAAATTGAGTCACCTCTCTTTTTCAATTTTTCATTTTTAATTTTTAATTCTTCCAAGCCGAGTCGAGAACGATAATCTAATACTAAAGTCGGTAGAGCGATTGCTAAAAATACCAGTAGCATTGGCGCAAACTCTAAAGTTTGACTCAGGGTAGCGGCAATACCAAGCAATATCAGCCCTATAACTATTGAATGCCCTAAATCTTTACGACGGGGCACATCAAAACTGTGTAACACTTGTAGTTGAATCAACAACTCTGCCAAGGCAAGCCGTGTATCGTTGAGTTCCCCAAACAAATGCCCAAAGAAAGCGCCCAGCGCGGCTAACATTCCGATAGATATGCAGAATTTAGCCGAGATATTTGCTTCTTGTCGATGAGAGTAACTCCAAACTGTACCCAAGACACTCATCGGCGCAGCCCAAAGACTGAATTTAGTCCCAGCAGCAATATCTGTTGCTACTATTCCCACAATTACCAAAGCTAGCACCAGCACTCGCAAGGTTATTGAATCTTCAGCTTTCATCTTGGGCGATAAATACATGTTTCGCTGCCAGCGATTCCATGTAGGAAGATGCCAACGCCAATTACTCCTGGAAAAGTTAAACATAGCTGTGAGAAAGCAGCAGATGAGTTTGTGTATAAAGACGTTGAGCAATATCCCCCATACGTTAGTACGGGGGATATGCGTCTTCATTCGACATTTATAACACAAACGCTACGGATAACACCTGTGAGTCAAGAAACACAACTTCAATCGTTGTACTGATTGACACGCCCACAATTCCCCCTTGTTGGATTGTGTCGGTCATAATCTGTCATTTTTCAATTCGGATGACAAATCGTTTCCTACTCAGATCTGCTTTGTGCAGAAGCCACAAGTTTGCTTGCTGTGGACAGACTCCGCAGGCAAGTGTTTTCCTAATAACTGCTTTTTTTAAATTAGATAAGTTTCAAAACCAGGATCGTCATTAAAGAATGCTAGCAATGGTAATTTGAACTACATCGTGGGAATAATCGCAAACAAAAGCGGCGGTTGATCTACAGATGTTAGCTCAACTTCCAACAGATAAGTCTGGTTGAGTTGCCTACAGCGTAATTCTACGCTCAAGCATCCCGGACTCGAACACTGCGCCACGACTTGGGAGCTATCTCCCTTTAGTTTTAAAATCCCTTTAGTGGGTAACTCAGCGCGAACTCGTAGTGTCGGCTGAGTCTGTGATGGATGCTCTACTTTCAAGGTGAGAACACCCACATTCGTTAACCATTGTCTTTCTACTACTGGATGAGTAGCAGAAACTGATACAGTCAGATTTTCTAGCAACTGTTTAGCTGCTATTAACGACAGCGCCATTTGTTGAGGCGGTTGTAAATCTGAGTAATTGTTTTGTGAATCCAACATCGTTTCTGAGGTATCTGTGTTTCCAGACCGATAGGGCAGTCTTAGCACTAGTCCTGCTAAGTCATTCAGTGCTTGAGAGTCATCTGGGAAAAAGCTCTCTACCACCTGAACTAATTTTGCCCCTAAGGGTTGGGGAGACACCAGCAATGCTTGGCATTTGTCAAGCAACTGTTGGAATATTTTTTCTGGCAAATGAATCGGCAGATTAAGCTTGGACTGCTGAGCCGCCCAAACCCAAACTGGAACTAATGCCATTGATGAATTGTCAACATAGTCGGGATAATCTACTAATTGAGACTCCCAAGGGAACAAGGGTGGGTGGTTTTCAATGTGGATTTGTAACCGACGTTTGAGGACGGCTTGGAAACGTTCTTGCACAGTAGGAATTTCTCCTAGTTGAGATAAATGGGGCTTTCCCTCCAACTCTTGCTTACTGCTCTTGAAAGCATCAGCGGCTGCGGCAGGTTTTTTTACCCCGTCAATGCCCTCACAGTTGCCAGAGATCTGTCCGTCGGTATCAGCATTTATTGCTAACAACCAAGTGAGTAACTGGTACTGTAAGGATTCTGAGTCACTATTCATGAGTAGATGTATCTGATCCGGATACTAGGGAGTTACGAATCTCCCAAGCTTGTTCCAGAATTTTAAACCACCTTTTTTGTAATTGTGCCATTGACAACCCTAAAATTTTGGCAATTTTTTCATCTGGTTGTCCTTGTTGTTTTAAATTAAGTAAAGATCGATGTTTTTCATCAAGTTGTTCTGTATAATTGTCCCATTGTTGAGGAGTCAGACCCAAATTCGTCCGCAAATCTGCTTCCAACCACTCATGAACTAGCTCCCAACGATGTAACAGCGCAAACCGAATAAGATGGTATTTGAAGCGCTGCTGTAGGTAATCCCGCTGACGAGGAGTTAAACCTAAAATAGACTCAATCTCCTGCGCCGAAAAATCTTGGAGACGGAGGGCAAAGTAATCAGCACAATCAGATTGTTGCCGTTCTTCAAGATAATTAACTAATTCCGAGACTACTACAGATCGCAATGTTTCTTCTTGAGGTTCTGGTTCCGGTTGCGTCGCCATCGCTGATCGCAATTGCTGCACTGCTGGTTCTTCCCAAGAACCGTCGGATTCATTACCGCTTCCTTCTGCTGCTTGCTCTATATCAACACAGGTTTCTGGCGGCTGTTGTTGCGAGAAAGTTTGCGCTCGCAGAATAATCAGTTGCTGCTGACGCCCTGGTAACGGAATCCGTCTCTTAGCATAACGCTCGGTAAATGCCATGTATTCTGCCAAATCCAACTTAGTCCGGGGGCTATATGTAGCATCTAGTTGATTCTCTCGCCGGAAAGCGTTCAGCGCTTCTAAATAAAAATTCTGTAGAAAATCTTCAATAATAACGAGCCGCCCTTGATAGCTTAATTGCCTCTGAGGAGGATTAATGTAGCGATAAATAATCGCGCTTAGCGTACCGTGTAGTTCCGTCCTGCCTCGAGATGAGCCTAACTCATGATACCTGAGACACTGTTGCAGTCGATGCTCGGCTAGGGAAATTGCGGATTTTTCAACAGTACCAGCAGCCTGGATACGTTTACTTTCATTGCAAATCCGATTGACTTCGGCAGCAATGCGCATTGCCACTTCTTGGCAATTGTGTTCTCGAGCTTTTGTCGATCTTTGAAGCTCCTTGTACAGGAGTTGAAATATCGCCTCCACGCCGATAGAACTTACTCCCTGAATTGTTGTGGTTGCGGCTAAATTCATATGTCTCGGTTTTAAACAGACCCTAACATAAATACAAACCGTGTGAGTGTAAGTATTGGGTAAAGGTTTTTCCGTATAAGCTACAGCTAGGGAAATCCTGCAAATAAGGATAAAGCTTAGTTTAGTCTTCCCATTTATACGTTTGACTGTCATTACTTTAAAAAAAGTAACAACCTTTACCCACTAAATATTTCACAGGTCATTATGGATTTACAAGCACAAATTCAATTGCTGATTGACAATGCACCCAAAGATGGTAGTACACCAGAGATTGTCACAGCAATCGCTCCACTTCTCAGCGCGATCGCCTCATCGTTAAGCTACACCCAGTATTATATTCTCCGACATTTGGAGTCAGGCTGGGTTATGACTACATTGAGCAACCGTGCAAATCCAGAGTTGGTAAAGCGTGTTATTTATGCTTTCCCTACCATACAAGATGTTCCACCAAGCTCGTCTGCTGGGCTTGACCCTCAGGTAATCCCAGTCCCCATGCCTGTTACCCATATTTTGTTCCAATTATTAGCAATCGAACCCGTAGATAGTATAGTATTTTTTGAGACTTCTGGCACAATAAACAATTCAGTTGAAGTTCAAAGAGCTGAACTGCAACGACTCGTTCAAGAACAGTTACAACAAAACCTCTTGCACAATCGGATACCACCTGACATTGCTTAAGAAAATTAGGAGTTATGAGTAAAGAGTGAGGAATAAACATTTTACTTAATATTCCTCATCAAGAGCGGACTCTCCTTGGCGAGCGGCTTCGATTACCCGTACTCTTGATCCTCACTTTACTTTTAGGGAGCTACATAAAAAGAAATATCCATTCCTTCAAACTAGCTGACCGAAGAAAGGCAGAGGGCAGAGGGCAGCTATGAGTCACGGGAAGAATTTGTTTTCCCTCTGCGAAAAGGGTCTCAAGCCCCTAAATTTATTTATGGACAACAAAAAAAGATGTATTTCGAGACGCATAGCGCGCGAAGTCAAGGGCGTGAGAGTACTCTCTCCCGGTGAGCTTCGCGCGAAGCTCACCGGGGTCAGCAACCCCCGGTAGACTTCGCAAGAAATACGGCGTCCAAGCTAAATCCCCTGAATTTATTTATGGGGATACATAGCAGCATAGCTGCCTTCTTAAATACGGCCGGATATTTATTTACACAGCAAGTGCCTTAATAAAGACGACTCAACACATAGTCAGCCATTTCTATCAACGCTTGGCGAGATTCTGAGTCGGGGAGATCCACAAGATGCTCAACCGCCTTATGAGCGTGGTGTGCGGCTAATTCTCGGGAACGCTGAATTCCTTTGCTATCTTTAATCAGCTTGATCGCCCGCTCTAAATCCTCAGTTTGTACAAACTCTCTTTCAATCAGCACCTCTAAAGAGGGTATTTCTTCCAAAGCAAACAAAACTGGTGCAGTTAAGTTGCCACTTTTGAGATCAGATCCTGCTGGTTTACCCAATGTGTCTGTCGAACTCGTAAAATCTAGAATGTCATCTACGATCTGGAACGCCAAACCAATATGACGTCCGTAGCCGTACAAATGCTCAGCAGTTTCTTCAGAAACTTCGCTCAGCAATCCAGCAGCTTTAGAACTGTTGGCAATGATCGACGCACTTTTGTAATAAGTCTTTTTTAAGTATGTATCGATCGACATGCTTGTATCAGAGATATTTAATCCCTGCTGAATCTCGCCAGTCGCGAGATCCATAATCACTTCTGATAACAACTTGACCACAGCCAAATTGTCCAGGTTTGCTAAGTACCATGAAGATTGGGCAAAGAAAAAATCTCCGGCCAAAACAGCAAAGCGGTTGCCAAACAAACTATGAATCGTGGGAACACCACGCCGCATGTCTGATTCGTCTACCACATCGTCGTGGATCAAACTTGCTGTATGAATCATTTCTGTGATTTCAGCTAAGCGTCGGTGACGAGGCGTGATATCTTTTTCCAGCATTGTTGCTCTTGATATCAATAAGACAATTGCCGGTCTGATACGCTTTCCCCCAGCTCCGAAGAGGTGTTCAGCCGCCGCACAGAGGATGGGGTGGTCGTTATTTCCAACTAGCTGTTTCAGGTTATCTGCTAGCATTAGCAGGTCTGCTTCCACAGGGGCGAAAAGGGAAGTGGCTGGGGTCATGGACGGGCCGACTCTAACTTAAGTTACGAAAATTTACATATCCTATACTCATTCTAAGATAAGCATGTGCCAGCGCAAAGTTTTCCTTAAGGAATCCTCTCAATAATGAAACACAGAAGTTCTGTTCTCACACAAGCCTTAACAGAACAACCTAGGAAAACCGACTTTGCAGCACAAAAGCTTCCCTTTAAGCATTTACAGAGCGAGGAATGGGGAAGGAGAGCTTTGAAGGATACAGAGGAGAAAAAATAAATTGCTTGTGTAAAGCAAAAGAACAATCTTCCAAAATCTTTAATAATTTCCTGAGAAAATTTTAAATTTAGCAGCTTAATTAGCTCAAAAGTCAGGTTCCTTGTGTTACGCTAAAATATAGGGATTTAAAAGATTATAAGTATTCACGTCAGTTTAGTAAAACATCTTACAGATGTTATTACGTATAAGGTGTTGTGAATTGCAACTAGAGCAAAATAGATCAAAGATGAAACATTTCTTTGGCTAAGTTTCATAGTCTAAAACCTCTAAAGCTATAGCCTTTGCATCTCTAGCGGGAAGCAGCTATATACATCATAACGCAATCAAAGCTTACAGGTTATATTTATAACATTCAAGCTAGCGCAGCTTTATGCTGCTTGCTCATATTGTATCATTAGATGATAACCTTCGTTTAGCAAAGTTTTGTTGCAGAAGGTGTGATTTTTCAATGTGAATTTTAGGTGTGTAGAAATACCTTCCTTTAAGCCAATTCGCTTCAGCAGTATTACTGTTATAAGTAGTTGGCGTTGTGTCTCTACATGAGTTAACAGTTGAGCAATTATGCGTAACCCAAGCAGTATTTTCTTGTAACTGATTTGTAACGATAAATCAGTTAAAGTTCCTACTTATTTATCGCTAAGTCAGACAATCAGTGTTCTTGACCAAATTTTACTTGCTATATTTTCTCCGTAAAACTATAGAACATCCTGTGGATATTTATACTCTCCATAAATATTGTGTGATTCGAGCAAGGAGAATACAACTCTATCAAGAAGTCTAGCGAAGCCGAAAAATAGCCGCTAAAAATATACCTATCGAGTGGCTGAAGCTCTACTAATTTTATTCAACTTTAATATTCATTAAGTAAATGTATTCGTAAAAAATATTTTCTGGAGAAAAACTTATGATGATTTTTATTTTAGCTTCCGGATATCTGTTGACAGTCTATCTACTATTAGCATTAGCAAAGCGCACAGGCAATAACACACAAACGACAAGTGTCTCTTTAAGATCTAAAGGGAACAAGCAGGAAGTTGCATAACACAAAGAATTGACGAGGAAAGGCGGACAACAATAACTTTTGTACAGACGCTTCAAATAGGGCGTCTGTACGAATTTTAACTCCTAACTCCTAACTCCTCAAAGCGTACCAACTCAACTGATGGGGTACATCCCAACCATGGAAGTGAGGATTGAGCAAACTTTTGTGGAGAACCACTGACAGCGAAGTAAGTTGGTGATGGAAGATAGGTATTCATTCTTCCTAGGAAATCCAACTCTTGGGCACAAGCCGCGACAACATGAATGGCTGGATCTACCAACTTGACAGAAGTCGGTAAGAGCGATCGCATAACTGGGGCAAGGTATGGGTAGTGAGTACAGCCATAAACTAAAGTATCGATGTCCTGCTTAATTAAAGGTTCTAGATAAGAACGAGCTACCTCAGTTGTATAGGGATCGTGAATACGGTTTTGCTCAATGAGTGGCACAAACTCTGGACAACCAACTTGCCAGACTTGTACACTATCATCAATCCCTAGAATAGCATGTCTATAGGCATTACTCTTAGCAGTTGCGGGGGTAGCAATGACACCAATGCGTTTTCCACTCTTCACTGCTGCCTTTGCCCCTGGTAGAATAATACCCAAAATAGGTACAGAAAACTCTTGCCTCACCACTTCTAATGCCAGAGCAGAACTGGTGTTGCATGCCATGATGACCATTTTTACGTGCTGCTGTTGCATCCAAGTCAAAATTTCGCGCACAAACTGTACAATTTCTGCTTGTGAACGAATGCCATAAGGCAATCTAGCTGTATCCCCAAAGTAAATAATCGACTCATTTGGGAGTTGCCGATAAAGTTGTCGAAGTACCGTCAAACCTCCAACACCACTATCAAAAATGCCAATTGGCGCACGTTCAAATCCAGAAGATGGAAACACAGGTTGTTGCTTGTTAGTTGTTAATTGTTAAGTGTTATCTTTTTTACTCATCGATCCGGATTTACTAAGGCTATATTTACCTTTGCCGTAGATACTGAAGTACACCACGTGCGATCGCGTCTGCCATACGATTTTGGTATTCTGAGGTTGCTAACCGGGGATTGTCTTCCCGACCAGTCATATAACCTGTTTCTACCAGAATCGAGGGCATCGTCGTATTTTTTCTGAGGACGTAGAATCTAGCTTTGCGCGTTCCCCGGTCTTTAATCGTACTGATATTCTGGAGAATGCTTTTGCGAACGACTTCAGCTAAATTATAACCGCTGTCGTAGTAATATACTTCCAAACCATTCACATCTGGACGCTCATCAACAGAATTAGCGTGAATACTGACAAATAAGGTCGCATTTACTTTTTGTGCCAATTCCACTCTCGGAGCAAGATCTACGAAAAAGTCAGCATCTCGTGTCAAAACGACTTGTATACCATGTTGCTCCAAAATTGCTGCTAATCTTTTGCTAATTGGCAGTACAACATCTTTTTCCAGCAATCCACCAAGACCGGGAGCTCCTGAGTCTTTACCACCATGTCCCGGATCGACAACGACGATTATTTTCCCATTCGGTGCTGGTCGCGGTTGCGGGGATGTTGCATAAGTATTCTGTCTTGACAACGGTTGAGGGTTTGGTGGTGAAAGCGGAGGTAAGTTGGATGGTAATGCTACACGAGAACGTCGTAATTCTAAAGCGACAAAAGAGTCACCGAATTGGTTGAGTTGCCCAATTTGCACTCCTGTCGCAGGTTGAACCAAGATCGCCACTGTATGAGAATCTTGCTGTTGCAAGCGTACCCGGAGGATTGGACTGTAGGAGTTAAATTCAGGACCTCTTACCGACTCCGCCAACTTCGCATTGGGAATAGTGATGCGGAACAACCCTGATGATTTATCCCAACCTCCACTAGCAGATATATTGCGATCGCCACTGACAATCAGTTGTGTACCCGTCGCACTTAGCTGTACGGACTGAATTGTAGCCAGTGAGTTGTTTGGGGATGAAGGGACTGTGGGGTTGTTGTCTGGTATCGAATTAATATTACTACTAGCAGGTAACCTAACAACTCCCTTGCTGGGTAAAACGACTAAACCATCTCCACCGCTGACACTCGCCCACCAATCGGGGCTACTTTTATCTACCCGTAACGTCATGCGGACAGTAGGTGGTCTTGTTCCTAATTGGATAAGTTCTAGACGATCAACACCATACTTGTTAACATTGATGCTTCGTTGTTCTAGATTAGGTGATAAAGTTGCACCAGAAATGTCCATGAAAATGGTGGAGAGATCTCGGCTGCGATTTACTTTTATTTGTGGATGACCACCACTGGTACGAACGAAAAACCCATCTCCGGTAACCTGTACGTTTTCAATTTGAGTCGTTGTGGCAATTGTGCTGACAACTGCTTCCTTCCTGGCTGTAGTGTTATTGTTATAATCATTCGTCACTACAGTATAAAGATTTCTTGGAGTTCTGGAAGTATTTGGAGTGCTGGGAATGTTTAGAGTGCTGGGAATAATTGGAGTGCTTGGAGGCGAGGAGACTGCTTGCTCTTGCTGTGGTTTCGGTAATTGTACCGTCCAATTATTTGGAGTTGTCCCGACAAATTTTACCTGCTTTGGGTCTAGAGAGTAACCTGAATTGAGTTCCACGACGATGCGAGCCGTTTGTTCGTCAAACTGCCCAACGCGGATAGCGCGAATTGCACCGCCCACTGTCTGAATTATCTGTGGACGCCCAAATGAAGTTCCTGGGAGATCGATGACTAGACGAGTCGGGTTGAAGATAAGTTGTGCTTGCGGTTGAACAGCACCTTCAGTATTAAATTGCAGTCTGTTTTGATTGATATCAAAATGCCAAGACTGGAGTCTCGCTGCGTGGGCAGGCGACGATAGCATGGAGACGGTTAAAAAAGTACCCGGCAGCAACCAGTGTAATTTCACAGAGTATTCTCCTGATTTGCATTCATATAAGCTGTCAATCTTTTAAAGTTTTGGCAACTCTTCACACTCTGCGAGCTCAAACCTCGGCTTTTCATCTAAAAATACAGCTGGCGTCCAATTCGTAAGTCATCATCACTTCAGTAATTGACACTCAGCTATGAAAAGAATTTCGTAGTATGTGACACGACTTGAGTGCTTGCGAGTTATGCTGGCTGATTGCTGATGGCGTGCATTCTTACTCAACTTCTATTAAGCCCCTCCCGATTTTTTACATCGTTATGGGATGTAAGATTTTGATTTATTACTGAGTTATCAATATTACTCAGCTTAAAATCGGAAATCATTCTTTTAACAGCAGTGAATAACAATTGATTGAGCTTGACATTTGTGGAAGTGTGTGATTTTTGAGCGTGGATGGTCTAACTAAAAACTTTCTGCTACTGTTAATTAAAGTAACAAGACTTGTGATATTTTAAATATATTTACATATTTCATCTTAAATTTAAGTATTGAAGTACACCGCGAGCAATTGCCTCGGCCATTTGATTTTGGTACTCTGGAGTCTGTAGTTTAGCCGCATCCTCACGACCAGTCATGTAACCAGTTTCTACAAGAATTGAGGGCATAGAACTTTTTCTGAGAACAAAAAATCTTGCCTGCCTGATTCCTCTGTCTCTCACATTAACATTTTGGAGAATGGTATCGTGGACAACACGAGCCAAACCAAGACCACTGTCGAAATAATACACTTCCAAACCGCTGACATCAGGACGACCTGCACCTGCGGAATTGGCATGGACACTTACAAAGACATCAGCATGGACTCGCTGAGCCATTTCTACTCTAGGAGCAAGATCTACAAAATAGTCAGCATTTCTTGTGAGTTGTACTTGTACGCCATTTTGCTGCAAAATTTGTGCCACCCTAATGCCAATAGGCAAGACAATATTCTTTTCTTGTAGTGCACCAATACCAATTGCTCCAGAGTCTTTGCCACCGTGTCCAGGATCGATAATTGCTACCGCCCGTCCATTATAAATATGAGGAGTCAATGGTTGGGGGTAATTTGTCATTCTTCCTGGTAGCGTCGGTAAATCTACAGGGGGTGTGAGCATTGCCGTGCGTCGTAATTTTAAAGCTACACTGGTGCGATTGCTCTGGTTGAATGACCTAATTTGTACTCCTGCCGCAGGTTGAACAAAAATGACAACTGTACGAGGATCTTGCTGTTGTAGACGTATTCGTAAGACGGGACTGTCTGAGTGAAATAATGGTCCTTTCGGGCTTGCTGCTAATTGAGAATTAGCGATAGTGATGCGGAACAAACCAGGCTTGGAGCTATCCCAATCTCCACTGGCTTCCAAATTGCGATCGCCTCTAATCACAAGTTGCGAGTCACGATCTGCAAGTTCCACAGATTGAATTGTGGATAATTCGCTCGTCAAAGAATTAAGCGGAGTGGGAAATCTTGAGTCAGTGTTATTTGTAGGTAATTTACCACTCAAACGATTTGGCAGAATCACCACTCCACCTTGACTACTCGTACTCGCCTCCCAGTCAGGACTGTCTTTATCTAAGAACAACGCTATACGAACAACAGGAGGTTGTGTTTCCAGTTGGGTAAATTGGATGTGCTTTACTCCATACTGGTTAATAGGTAAATCTCTTTGTGCCAGATCTGATGATAATCTAGCGTTAGAAATATCCATATAAGTGATACCATCACGACTGCGATCAACCTTTACTTGAGGATGACTACCACTAGTCGTCATGAAAAAACCATCTTCTGTTACTCGGAGGTTTTCAACTTGAGTCACCCCAACTGTTGTGTTCGCAATCCTCGATAGAGCGGGTTGAGTATTATCATCGCCATCACTCCTTCTGTGTTCAATATTTTCCCTTGGCAATGATGTTACGTCCGCTTGCTGTGGCGTTGGTAATTTTACCCTCCAGAAGAAGGCTGTTGCCTGCTCAAACTTCACCTGTTGGGGATCTAGGGTATAGCCTGGATTGATGTCCACAATTATACGAGTTGTTTGTTCGTCAAGCTGTGCAACACGAATCGAGCGAAACATGCTGCTAGCTGACGGCGAAATCTGTGGACGCCCAGATGATGTTCCCGGCAAATCAATCACCAAACGAGTCGGGTTAGAGATAAGTTGTGCCTTGGGTTGAACTTCCCCTTCAGTGTAAATCTCTAATTGGTTTTGAAGAGCATCAAAACGCCAAAACCTTAGTTTTGCTGCATGAGCGGGCAACGATAGCATGAAGATAGTTAAAACAGTACCAGGCAGTAACCAGTGTAATTTCACAGAGTATTCTCCTGATTTGCATTCTCGTAATTGTCCATTTGTTAGAGCAGAGAAAAATCCTCACACTATCGCAGTCCAAACCGCTGCGTTCATAAGAAAATCTAATATCAGGGCACTAAAAATAGCACTTGTTGCTTCAACACCAAAACATAGTTGGCGTTAAATTATAGCATACCCTTCTCAGTTTTGTGTGCCTTTATGGCATTATGACTTAGTAATGCTAATGGCTAACTCAGTATTTAGAGAAAAATTATAAAATATGGACTATCGTCAGGGACGTTCAATTGGGCAGAGAAGTTTCCGCCCTACAGACAAAGCAATTAATGTGTTTCCTGCTGCTCTGGATTTTCATCCTCTAGTGATGTGGATGAGATCGAGTCTATGAGTGATTGTGTTGATGAGGACACTATTCTCGGCGAGTTCTCCACACCAAGTTGTATCAAAGTGTCCCCTGTTACCTCAATTTCTGGTTTTGTTAAGACGAACTGTAATAAGGAAGGAGCTAAAAAAGTCGTCAGAACAACCATCAAGATAATTGCCGCCTCTAGTGGTTTGGAGAGAATCCCGATAGAGGAACCAATACCAAGAAAGACTAATCCCACTTCGCCTCGAGGAATCATTCCTACACCAATTGCCAAACGGTTGAGCTTAGTTTCGCCAAAGACACTCAAGCCCGTACTGACTTTACCCAGAATGGCAACTATGAGGAGAAAAATTGCCATAGCTAATCCTTCCCGATTGCTAGGAATTGCTGGGTTTAAAACTCCTAAATCTGTTTTTGCTCCTACAGTGACAAAGAAAATAGGCACTAGCATGTCAGCTATCGGAACAACTTGCTTTTGCAATTCTTTGCGCTTATCTGTTTCTTCTAAGACTAAGCCGGCTGCAAAAGCCCCAAGAATTGCTTCTAACTGGATCGCAGCCGCGAAGTAAGCCATCACAAAAGCGAAGATGAATGCTGGAATCACCAGTTCGCCACGAGTTTTAAGTTTGTCAACGATCGCCACAAAAGACTTGTTAAATACATTACCCAGGGCGATCGCACCCACAAGGAAACCACTGGCGCTGACAATCAGATAAATAACTTTGCCAACATCCACGGCTCCATCTTTAGCAAGGCTTGCCACCACTGCCAAAACGATAATTCCCAGTACGTCATCAATAACGGCAGCGCCTAAAATAATTTGTCCTTCTTGAGTATTAAGACATCCAATTTCTGAAAGAACCTTGGAAGTAATACCAATACTAGTCGCTGTCAACGCAGCCCCGGCAAAAATTGCTGGTACGGCTGGAACCCCGAACAATAACATTAATCCTGCCGTGCCGGCAGCAAAAGGTACAACCACCCCGACAGCTGCCACAACAGTTGCTTGCAAACCAACAGCCATCAAGTCTTTTAAGTTTGACTCTAAACCGATTTCAAATAGCAGGATGATAACACCCAATTCTGCCAAAACAGAAATGACATTCGACTGTGCTTGAAAAACAGCATCTGTAGCGTTGGGACTCAAGCCAGCAGTTTTGTTGAGGAAGATCATAATTAAAGAGTTAGAACTATCTGCTCCGCTTTCAGGAAATACCAAAAGATGTAGAACAGATACGCCCACGACTACCCCACCGACGAGTTCCCCCAAGACAGGCGGAAAACCCAATCGGTTTGAGAACTCTCCACCAATTTTGCTTGACAAGTAAATGACGACTAAGCTTAGTAGCACTGCCGCTACCACCAGTGAACTATCTGCTTTTTCTGTTGCCGTTGCCAAGAGCGGTAATGAGACGGTTGTGAAATCTAAGTGCATGGGTTCTGCGGAAATTCTTCTCTTTAATTTACCAAGCTGTTGAACCCAAACTTGTAGCTAAAGAGTGCTTTCTACCCAAAGGAATGGGAAATGGCTCTTAGCGCGATTAGTAACTCACTTCTACCAATTCCCCACTCACTTCTACCAACTATCAACGATTAATTCCATTAGCCGAAATTATCAGGATTGTTATCCATTTCATAATCTGTATCCCTTTTAGAACCCAATAACTCCAGTTGATCCACTAAAATCACGGGTGAAGAACGGTTTGCGCCAGTCGTGCGATCGCTCCAAGTGTCAAATTTCAAAGAACCTTTGACGGCAATCTGTTTGCCCTTTTTTACATAGTCACCTGCTACCTGAGCTGTTTTTCCCCAGATTTCGAGATTGAACCAATCAGTTTGTTCACCGTCTCTACTGCGTCGGTTGACAGCCAACGTTAAACGACACTTAATGCTACCAGACTCAAAATACTTCATATCAGGGTCGTTACCTACACGACCGATTAAGGTGACAACGTTAATACTCATGTGTTTCCTTTCAGTACAGACGTACTTATCCATTCTGACTTTGAGAGAAGCCAATTGCAAAGGGATAAGAAAGTTGGCGTGAATCAACACAACTTTACATTGTTCATGGACAGAGATAGTTTATTACGCACTTGCTTTGGAAAAAAAATACCGTGCCCTTCATTCCTAGATCCCTTGATACCAACTTATCAACCCAAGCGGGTAGCTGGTATTTTCTTTTTACGGTTTCCCCTTAGTAGGTTGTTGGTTTCTGAGTTGGTCAACAATTGTTTACATACTTCTCCTCATTGACGTTGAAAGACTCTAATTTAATTGTTCTATAAACAATTAAATTAGAGTCTTTAGCGCTCTTCTATAACTCTGAAGAGAGAATAATCTAGGTAATTGGAAATTGCATACACCAACAAAGTTTGCCTGGACAGAATAAAGTAAGAGGTTGTTTGAAAAGGGTCTGCTTGAGGCTTAAGTGAGACTCAGAGGCGCTTCAGCCTGCGGGCAAGGGCTGCCATCCGGATCACAAATCCCAAAACCCAGATTCTCAAGCTAGCAATTTCTCGGTAGCTATGGTAGTGAAATACACGCTCTTAGACTTTGAAAACATTCTCTAAAAGTAGGGTTTCAAATTTAATCTGGTGAGAGCAATAAAAGAGCGATAGTTATGGCACTTTACAAGCAGCTATCAAGTCAATTATATAAATCTCTCGATAACGCGGCTCAAACCTAAAAACTGATGTACGCTGATAGTTGATAGCTAATTACTGTGGACTTACATAAAAATTATTTTCTCTTACTCACAAAAATATACTGATGTACTTATGCGGAGAGCGAATAAAAGTAAGTAGCAGCTAAAAGGCAAGGTAAAGATTCCCAAAATATCTGTGGAAACATCAGCTGCTTTACTAGACTCAGGTCGAAAAACATAATAAAATCCAGCACAATTGCAACTTACGATAGTTGTCAATAATATTAAAAATAGGGGGCGTAGAAAGGAGTGGGTCTTTTCAGTAGGTTTTCCTTGTCGCGGGATATGGGTATCGATCTCGGTACTGCCAACACCCTCGTATATGTATCAGGTAAAGGCATTGTTCTTCAAGAACCTTCAGTGGTTGCTATCGACCAAAACGAAAAGGTTGCACTAGCAGTTGGAGAAGAAGCAAAAAAAATGCTCGGTCGTACACCTGGAAATGTGATTGCTGTACGCCCCTTAAGGGATGGTGTAATCGCTGACTTTGATACAGCCGAGCTGATGCTGAAAAGTTTTATTCAGCGAGTCAACGAAGGCAAGTCTCTCGTATTACCCCGGATTGTCATTGGCATTCCTAGTGGAGTGACAGGGGTAGAAAGACGGGCTGTGATGGATGCAGCTACTCAAGCAGGGGCAAGAGAAGTTTACTTAATTGACGAGCCTGTAGCAGCAGCAATAGGAGCAGGACTCCCAGTTGCCGAACCTACTGGGAACATGATTATCGATATTGGTGGCGGCACAACAGAAGTGGCAGTGTTAAGCCTTCAAGGTACGGTGCTGAGCGAATCAGTCCGCATTGCCGGCGATGAACTCACAGAAGCCATCATGCAGTATATGAGAAAAGTTCATAATTTAGTGATTGGAGAACGCACTGCCGAAGACATTAAAATTCGGATTGGTTCTGCATATCCGACAGCTGATAATGACGATGCCATGATGGAAGTCCGAGGCTTACACCTTCTTTCTAGCCTACCGCGAACTGTCACAATTAAGGGACCGGAAGTAAGAGAGAGTATGTCAGAACCACTCTCTGTCATTGTAGAAGCAGTAAAGCGGACACTGGAGCGTACACCTCCAGAACTAGCAGCAGACATTATCGACCGAGGTATTATGCTCGCTGGTGGAGGTGCTCTCCTGAAAGGGATAGACACCCTAATCAGTCATGAAACAGGAATTGTGACACATATTGCAGCTGACCCCTTAAGCTGTGTTGTTTTGGGAACAGGTCGTGTATTAGAAAACTTCAAGCAGCTTGAGAGAGTTTTCAGCGGACGTTCTCGCAGTCTGTAGCGCAGTTGATGCAATTTTAAGATATTGGATTTGCTCTAAAATTCAATATCTTAAATAAAATTATATATAAAAAAGGTTCATTATGTTTATAACACGTCGTAACTGGGAAAGAAAAGGTTTACAAATTGGTTTGCTGGGTCTAATCTTCGGTAGTGCGTGGCTACTTCGACAAACTCAAGGTGCTTTTGTACTGGAGTTATATCAGGGAATCACTCGTCCACTACAAATGTTTCAGACATTACCAAAAGAAGAACGCCTCAAAGATGCCCGAGTATTGGAACTGCAAACTCAGATAGTAGATTTAGAAAATCAAAATAAAAAGCTAAAACAATTATTGAACTACGTTGAAAAAGAGCCGATTGCATCGCGCCCTATTCCGGCTCGGGTTGTGGGACGTAGTGCAGATAACTGGTGGCAACAGGTTACTTTAAATCGTGGTAGCGTTGCGGGAATTAAGGAAGGATATATAGTCAGAGCGGAAGGCGGATTAGTTGGTTTGGTGGCAAGTGTAACGCCCAATACTAGCCGCGTCTTATTAATCAGTGATTTTAAGAGTAAAGTCGGTGTCACAATTAGTCGCACTGGAGCTAAAGGTGTTTTGCGAGGAGATTCTTCAGCCGAGGCAGTTCTGGAATTTTATGAGAAAGTCCCAAATGTAAAACTTGGAGATGTCATCTCTACGTCCAATTACAGTCAAAAGTTTCCATCAGGTTTAGCTATAGGGCGAGTAAAATCTCTGGATTTAAAGAAACTGCCTACATCAGTCGCGAAAATTGAATTATTTCCACCAATCCACTCTCTAGATTGGGTATCAGTATATCCGAAGCAGGAAAACCCACAACCAGAAAACTCTCCACAGAGCGAACAATCAACAACCAAAAAGTCATAATTAGATTTGAAAACAGCAAATGAGGATTCCTAAATTTTGGGGTAGAACTCAGACTAGGTCAAAATCGCGATCTGCGCGGAGCGCAGCAGCGAAGCTATCGCGAAAATCTAAAAATCAAATCAACCCTCTAACTAAGTGGCATCCCAGACTCCGGCAAATAGTGGACGGAATAGTCACGGTAGGGTCGGTCATGTTATGTTTACTCATACTGCCAACCCGTTTTCCCGGAATGGAATTATTAGGTATTGAACCTAACTGGTTATTAATTTGGGTCGTGGTTTGGAGTTTGAAGCGAACAGCCTTTCAAGGTGCCGTAGCAGGTATAGTTATCGGTTTACTTCAAGATGCTATGACATCTGCCGACTATAGCGATCCTACTCATGCTTTAAGTTTAGGATTGGTAGGATTGATCACAGGTTATATTCAAAAGCAGCGTTTTATCCAAGAAGACTTTATTTTTATAGCCCTAATTGTTTTTGTAATGGCTGTTTTGGCAGATACAATCTTTGCATCCCAACTAGTTTTCATGAGAGATCGCAATACAGCAGGAGATATTTGGAGTTACTATCAGAAGGTTGTCTTGGCTTCAGCTATTCTTAGTAGCCTTTGGGCACCTGTTATTTATTATCCCTTAAATCGTTGGTGGCATCAGTTAAGATTAGCAGAGCAATCTCTTGAGTAGCGTATGCTAGTTGATGTCACAACTTGGTACTTAGAAATGCTTTCACTCCCGCGAGCTTCGTGCTACTTTCTCAAGCAACCCAAACTTAGTCGTCACTTGTGCCGAAATTCCCTGTCCCGAGTTCAGTCGTTTCCTATATACAAGTGTTGGTAGCAATTACTACTGGATAGAGCGCCTAAGTTGGACTTATCAACACTGGCTGGAATACCTCGATTGTCCAAAGATCCAAGCGTGGGTAGTTTATGTTTCTGGCACTCCCGCAGGCTACATTGAGTTACAGTACAACAAGAACAATAACGTTAAAATTGTTTACTTCGGTATATTGCCTCAGTTTCTCGGACAGCATATTGGTGGACATTTATTGAGTTTTGGCGTGCAACAAGCTTGGACAGCAGGAGTAAAGCAAGTGTAGGTACATACCTGTAGTTTAGATCATCGTTACGCACTTGCTAATTACCAAGCCAGAGGCTTCAAACTTTACAGTTCCGAAACTCGCCAACAAGAACTCTCAGAGAAACCGATTGGCTCTTAGAATTAAATATGAAAGCAGCCTTTACTTAGAATTCTACTAGATGAGACAACATTTATTCACGTGTATTTACATATACAGTTTAGATAAAGAAAATATCTATTTGTGATTGTAACTAGTTAAGGAAAAAACCTGCGCTCCCCGTGCAACCCTTTTACAGATACCTGTTATGCACCCTAAAATTACGTAAAGTCTGCGTCAAAGCTACAGCCCAAGGGAAGCTTCCCCCGGCAGACTTTGGGCGAAGCTCTGGGGAGAGAATACTCTCACGCCCTTGACTTCGCGAGAGAGTACTCACGGACGCGAGCTTTACTTGTGGCGCATTTTTTATGTGTCAAGTTCATAAAATGTTCTTCAAGATTATGCATAGTGGTTTAGATTATTGTAATTTTTATCGCTGTCCTCTTGTTTGCTCCTCATGGGAGGAAAAATAATCACCAGGACGCGATAAAGATCACCCGGTATTCCTCCCTCAGTATCGATCCTTTGTACGGATAGAGTATGGGACTTCTGCCGGATTAGTTGAAGCTAGAGTTAACATTGCCCAAAATTATGGATAATTCCTCAGTGGTCGATCAACCAGATAACTCAGATATCGCTAATACCCACAAAAATCTACTCATATCTCCTCAGAATTCACACCTGAATGAAACGGTAGGAACAGATTTTGACCGAAGGATAATGCAGCGGTGTTTGGAACTTGCCCGCCAAGCCACCGGACTTACTTCTCCAAATCCTTTGGTAGGAGCCGTGATTGTCAAAGATGGGGAGATTGTTGGGGAAGGGTTTCATCCGCGTGCTGGGGAGCCTCATGCAGAAGTTTTTGCCTTGAAGGCAGCCCAGGATCGTGCTTGCGGAGCAACTATCTACGTTAGCCTCGAACCTTGTAATCATTACGGACGTACTCCCCCTTGTACATCCGCCTTGATTGCAGCTGGAGTGGCAAAGGTGGTGGTGGGTATGGTAGATCCCAATCCCTTGGTAGCTGGCGGTGGTATTGCCCGGTTACGTGAAGCTGGAATAGAAGTCTTGGTGGGGGTGGAACAAGAAGCTTGTCAGAAGCTGAATGAAGGCTTTGCCCATCGTATTCTCTATCATCGACCTTTGGGCATTTTGAAATATGCCATGACTTTGGATGGTAAAATTGCTACTATTACCGGACATAGCACCTGGGTGACAAATCAAGTTGCCCGCAGTCAAGTCTATCAACTGCGGGCTGCCTGTGATGCGATAATTGTTGGCGGTAATACAGTCCGACAAGACAATCCTTATTTAACTAGCCATCAAGAGGGAGCGCATAATCCTTTACGGGTTGTGATGAGCCGCCATCTCAACTTACCAGAGGTGGCTCATTTGTGGCAGACTGCGGAGGCACCTACTTTGGTATTGACTGAAATTGGAGCTAACCCTGATTTTCAAGAACTGTTGCGAAAACAATCTGTGGAAGTGGTGGAGTTAACATCACTCACACCAGATCGAGCAATGGCTCACTTGTATGATCGGGGTTTTTGCAGCGTGCTGTGGGAGTGTGGGGGAATTTTAGCTGCTAGTGCGATCGCTCAGGGAGCAGTACAAAAAGTTCTTGCCTTTATCGCTCCTAAAATCATTGGTGGTAATAGTGCGCCCACACCTGTGGGTGATTTAGGTTTTACTATCATGACAGAGGCACTTTCTCTAGAACGTGTTGAAGTGCGTATGGTGGGCTCTGACTGTTTGATAGAAGGTTATTTGCCATACAAAACTCAGTAGTTATTTACCATCGATCATTTGTCCTTAATTTGTACTCATCTATGTTCTTTAAACGAGGAGCTTTCAGAGTAAGTATTTAGCCTTTAGCCACCAGCTGTCGTGCCTCAAAATCTAATTCAATAGCTCTTGGCATGATAGCTGAAGCGCTTATTAACAATGACGTTCATAAACAATGTCACGGATGAGGGTTAGCCGAGATTGAATGTATTCACTGAGAAAGTCGGTTTCGCGGCAATCTAGTGACACTTGCTTCTTGGTTTGTTTTACCAACCACTGCACCAAGCTAGCATCATCTAACTGCAACAGCGTTTTGGCTTGTGCGGTTTCAACTACAGACCAAACCTGACGCATAATCGTAGGAGTCATTCGACCTCCATTTAATTATTAGCTTAGTTACTATCAGGATACACAATCTGGTAGAAGCTTCCAGCATGAATGTAGAAGCTGACACAAGTGTTATTAAAAACTTAATAAATTGATTTATAACTTGATGTTGATTAAGAATTTTGAGCTATTGCAATACGTCTATATCGAAAAAGGATGAATAAATGAGAGGCGAATACCGCACTAATACCGTTTCACTTTAAGGTTGATACAAATGTAGCGGCATTTTTCCCCCAGCAGTCTTGCTGGGGGAAAGAATGACAAACCAATCATTTGTATCAGGAATGAGCGTGAAATGGTATAAGATCTTTCCTATGTGAGAGCCATGTCTCCTATAAAAGCTATTTTTCTTCAAGCATAAATATTTAAGTAGTTAAGAAGGCAGTGATGCTGGAGGCAGAGCGCAGCTATGTATCCCGATAACGCGCAGTCAGGGGATTTAGTCTTGACGCAGTATAACTTGATTGCAGATCACGAGAAATACATATTTTCTTTGTTTTTCATAACGAAAGTCAGGGCTTTAAACCCTTATTGCCGAAGGGCACTTCCATTGGATCTCTTCGCGTGACTCATAGCTGCCCTCTGCTAGAATGCCTTTCTTCGGTAAACAGAATTAATTACACATTGGGTTGATCTGAAACCCTTGAAAAATCTCATCGCTAAAGAAATTGGATATGTAAATAATTTTGTGTAGGTACTTACTTACACTGTAGCTTTGTTTCATTTCTGAATGTGCGCTCCGCACATGGACTGCTGACGGCAAGCCCTAACGCTCGTACCCCGAAGGGGTACGTCGTTCAAGGCAGCGTTTAAAAGGAGTGAGTAGATCGCAGTCGCCGTCAAGAGCGCTGCCTCACCGCTCTTGACGGCGACTAGAATGGCTAATGCAAACCTTCATGACAACCGAGAGAATACAGAACACATAATAGATCAGAGTTCAATGAGGAATAACCTCAGCAAAAGAATTTAGGACTCAGAATTTTATGAGAAAGAACGTAAATCTCAGAATTTAATAATTTTAAACATTCTGAGTTCTTCGACGATTTTTCAACGCAATTCTTGTCACTGAGTTTGCCATAGGTGTAGTCAAATGTGTTCCTCAAATTCATCTTCTAATGGTTGTGGGTGATTAGTGGGGTATTTATATCCCCCACTAACAGGTTCTGAGTTCTTCTTCAATTCAGAATGTCCAGTCTTGATGAAGCGGAGCAAACGAAAAATGGTGCAGGCGCACGAACTCTATGACGAGTGAAGCTATTAGTAACGCTAACTGATGTTAGTATTCGAGGTTAAATCTGCCGCTGCCGCGGTCATCGTTGATAATCACACGATGCTCTCCGATAATCTAAATTTCTTAATTCCATCTACATACATAAAGCTAGATTAACAGGAAGAATTTTTACATATTATCTAGTTATTTTCTGTTAAGCATAAATACTTGATTTAGGATTCCATGCTGATCTATAGGGTGGTTTAAAACCCCAAAAGCTTCACTGATAGGACATCTTAATTTTTCTACACTAAAAAAACCCCGGTAGTTAACCGGGAAGAGGAGGTTTATGCGTCATGTGTATTTTGTTGCACAGTAACGTATTAATACTCAAGATACTCTTTAGTTCATCTACATAGTTGCCAAAATGCCAAATTAGCTATAAGCTCATGTACGTTTGATCAGGTGCAGCTAGGTATGAACAGCGATTTGTCTTCTCTACAAGTTCAAGACCTTGGCGAACAAAAACTTTTACAAATATTGCAACGTTTCTGTCCCCCAGAAATTATTGGGGATGATGCAGCTGTGCTTTCAACTCTTCCGGAGCAATCTCTAGTTGTCACAACCGATGTCTTGATTGATAACGTACACTTCAGTGAAGTTACGACTTCTGGAAAAGATGTCGGTTGGCGATCTGCGGCTGCTAATTTATCAGATTTGGCAGCTATGGGGGCATACCCTCTAGGAATTACAGTTGGACTTGGACTTCCTGGGACTGTCAGAGTAAGTTGGGTTGAGCAGTTGTATGAAGGAATGACAGCATGTTTGCAACAATACAAAACCCCGATTGTTGGTGGTGATGTTGTGCGATCGCCTGTGATTACTATTGCAATCACAGCTTTTGGTCAAGCCGACCCGTTGCGTCTCATCCGTCGCGATAAAGCTAAGGTAGGCGATGTGATCTTAGTAACAGGTGTTCACGGAGCAGCATCTGCTGGCTTAGAATTGCTTTTACATCCAGAATCAGCATTACCTCTGAGTAACGATGATCGAGATGCTCTGATCAAAGCACATCAACGCCCTCAACCGCGTCTTGATGTCTTACCAATTCTATGCTCAATTTTTAACTCTCCCACTGCTCCTCTCTCTCCACTCCCTATCTCCGGAATGGACAGCAGTGATGGTTTAGCTGATGCTGTGGTGCAAATTTGCCATGCCAGTGGTGTTGGTGCTGTTATTGAACGCACACAAATCCCCTTACCAACAACTTTTGATGGCTGGCTGACAAACTCTCAAGCGCTCTTCTATGCTTTATATGGTGGAGAAGACTTTGAATTAGTGCTGTGCTTGCCAAAAGAGCCAGCACATGCATTAGTGCAACACCTTGGTAAAGGCGCTGCGGTGATCGGGACAGTTACAGATGAGTCAACAGTGGTGTTACGCGATCAAATAGGAGAATATCCCGACCAAGTTTTGACTCTTAATCGGGGATTTCAGCACTTTAGTTAATTGTTATTAGTGGTTAGCAATACTTTTTGACAATTAACAACTAACCACTAATAATCAATCATTGACAAACTAAGCCCATTTTTCGGCAACTAACTCTGCCAAGTCAAGAACTCGCTGACTGTAACCCCACTCGTTGTCATACCAAGCCATGACTTTTACCATGTCGTTACCCATAACCATTGTCAAACTGGAATCAACAATGGAAGATTCATCTGTACCTTGATAATCAGAAGATACCAATGCGAGTTCGCTGTAGCCTAAGATACCTTTCATATGACCTTGCGCGGCATCTTTGAAGACTTGGTTAACTTCTTCAGTGATAGTGGGCTTTTCAACCTGTACGACAAAATCCACCATCGAAACGTTCGGGGTGGGTACGCGCAAGGCGACGCCATTCAGCTTGCCTTTAAGAGCTGGTAAAACCAAAGCTACTGCTTTTGCTGCACCAGTCGAAGTCGGCACGATGTTGATTGCAGCAGCACGAGCCCGTCGCAGATCTCGGTGAGAAGCGTCTAACAAGCGCTGGTCACCTGTGTAACTGTGGGTAGTGGTCATCGTACCTTTAATAATGCCGAATCTCTCTTGCAACACCTTAGCAATAGGAGCCAAGCAGTTGGTAGTACAGCTGGCGTTACTGATAATATTGTGTTGTTTGTGGTCGTAGTCGTGATGATTCACGCCGATCACAAAAGTACCATCTTCATTTTTACCAGGTGCAGTAATCAGAACCTTCTTAGCTCCAGCATTAACATGCCTCAAAGCCCCTTCTCTTGAAGTAAAGACTCCGGTGGCTTCTATAATCAGGTCGATTTCCCACTCTTTCCAGGGCAAGTTGTCTGGGTTGCGGTCAGATACACACTTAATGGTCTTACCGTTGACGATGATTGAGTTATCATCGGCAGAAATGTCAACATCCTTTAACTTCCCTAGCATCGAGTCATACCTTAGCAAATGAGCGTTGGTTCTAGGGTCTGATGTGTCATTGATAGCAACAAGGTCTAAATTGCTATTCTGTCTACCCACCCAGCAACGTGCAAAGTTACGCCCGATGCGCCCAAAACCGTTGATTGCAACTCTAATCACAGCCTCTTGCCCTCTGTAGATTTATGCCTAAAGAAATGCTTAGATGACCCCGATCATACCAAAGTCAGGAGTATTTATGACTATAAAGAGTTGAATCTTAAAAAAAAATAAATATATTTTTGGGATAACTAGGTAATTGATAGTGGAAGACAGAAGATTGGAGTCACGCCGCCAAGGGCGGCAAGGCAGCTATGCTGCTATGTAATCCCCATAACGCGCGAAGCTCTGGGGAGAGAGTACTCTCCCCCGCGAGCGAGTGCTCATTTAGGGGCTTGAAGCATGGACGTAGTATTCGCGGATCGCTATGCGTCTCGAGCGGACATATTTTCACGCGTTCCATAAATAAATTTAGGGGCTTGAAACGAAAGTGGCTGTGGGCTTTTAAAAAATTATTACATAGCAGCATAGCTGCCCTCTGCCCTCTGCCTTTCTTCGGTCAGCAGTGATTATTCCCTACTTTTGCTCTCTCACCATTCCAAGACGAACTAGCTCCTAGTTATAGAGGTTGTGTGTAGCGATGTAAGTCCTTACAGATTCTGGGACTAAATAGCGAATTGATTTGCCTTCACCGGATAAGTTACGAATTAGACTTGACGAAACTCCAACTAATGGTATATGCAATAAGTACCAGCGTATGCATATAGATTCTAGCTTCAGTTTTTGCTCAACTTTCTGGCAAACTAACTCACTTTCAGCTATATTCTCGCCACTTGGGAGTCGAGGTGCAATTAACCAATCACACATTTTTGCTAATTCGTGTCGGCGATACCAATAGGGAAGGGTTTTGAATGTGTCTAAACCAACAATCCAGTACCAATGGATATTTGGCGAAAAAGCAGACAAGTCGAGCAAGGTATTGATAGCATAGGAGATTCCACGGCGATTGCTCTCAATTAGTGATACAACAAACTCACTATTGCCTGTGATCGCTTGTTGCACCATTTCAATACGGTGTTCAAATAAAGCAGCTTGTTTATGAGGAGGATTGTAAGATGGTATCCAAATTATTTGTTCTAGAGGGACTTGACGCAAAGCTGTCTCGGCTACGAGTAGATGTCCCCAATGAACTGGATCGAAAGTGCCACCAAATATTCCAACTTGACGCATTTACTCACTACTGAAGTTTATTTACTTTCAAAACGTTCGCCATCAATAATGTACCATGATAGCCAACTCTAGCAAATCAGCCCTGAATATGTCTTTGCAATTACAGCTATTTATTTCCAGATTCTACAGAAACTTTATGAATAATCATAATATCTGTATTAGGGATAAAAAATCTCCAACGAAGGTAAAATTATTTTGAATAAGCAAAACAAGCAAAGGAAAAATTAACTCATTAAGTATATAGATGATACAGCAGCAGTATCGGGAAAAATAAAATACCTGTTATGATACGCGTGTCATTTGCAATGATTGTGTGGTGTGGTGTAAGAGGAGTAATAAATGAAAAATACTGTAGACTTTAGCGGAAAGCCATTCCATTTTATTGGAATTGGTGGTATAGGTATGTCTGCTTTAGCATACGTACTGGCGAAGCGCAATTTACCTATATCAGGTTCGGATCTGCGTCCGAATAACATTACCAAAAGGCTGGAATCTATAGGAGTTCATGTTTTTGATAGACAAGAAGCGAGAAATCTTGAATTCTTTTTTTCTGATGCTCAAGTCCATGAAAAAACATTAAATATCCAAGAAAAATTACCCGCTGTTATTAAGGGAACATTACCCCAAGTCATTTGTTCAACAGCAATAAATAAAAATAATTTAGAATATAAAGCGGCGGTAGAATTGGGATGTCAAATTTTTCACCGTTCTGATGTACTATCCGCTTTAATTTCTGAGTATTACAGTATAGCTGTGGCAGGAACACATGGGAAAACGACAACGAGTAGCATGATTGGTTACATGCTACTAAAAGCAGCTCTAGACCCAACAATTATAGTGGGCGGAGAAGTTAATGCGTGGTCTGGCAATGCCCGACAAGGAGAAAGTCGGTATTTAGTAGCAGAAGCAGATGAATCAGATGGTTCAGTGATCAAACACGCCCCCGAAATTGGGATTGTCACTAATGTAGAACTAGATCATCCCGACCACTATGGCACATTAGAAGAAGTGATTAATACCTTCCAAATATTTGCCCAAAACTGTAAAACTTTGATAGGTAGCATCGACTGTACGACGGTACGCGATCGCCTCAAACCAACAATCAGCTATAGTTTGTACCCTGATACTGGAGCTGACTACACCGTCACAAATATTGACAATCGTGCTGATGGAACCACGGCGCTTGTATGGGAAAGGGATCGAGTCTTAGGTTTGTTAAAGTTACAGCTCCTAGGAAGGCATAATCTTAGCAATGCCTTAGCAGCAGTGGCTGTCGGTCGGATATTAGGCTTAGAATTTGGAGAAATTGCCAAGGGGCTTGCCACTTTTGAAGGTGCAAGACGCCGCTTTGAGTTTCGGGGTGAAGCCAATGGCATTACTTTCATTGATGACTACGCCCATCACCCCAGCGAGATTTCTGCGACTCTTGCTGCTGCAAGACTACAAACAAAACCGGGGCAAAGAGTCGTGGCGATTTTTCAGCCCCATCGCTACAGTCGGACACTAACTTTTTTAGAGGAGTTTTCTCAGTCTTTTAGTAATGCCGATGTCGTTGTCCTCACTGATATATATAGTGCAGGCGAAGTAGATTTAGGGATAGTCAGTGGAGAAAAATTGACGAGTGAAGTTGCCAAGCATCACTCTCATGTAACTTATCAACCAACTTTAGCCTCAGTGTGCGAATTTTTGCAGCAAACGCTGCGTCCTGGTGATTTAGCACTATTTTTAGGAGCTGGGAACTTAAATCAGATCATTCCAGAAGTGATCGTCACACTAAGCGAGCTGAGTGCAGCTACATCTGCAAGAGTTTAGGTAGTTCTAGCAGACTGCCGAAGCGTCTGTCTATCAGTAGTTTCATGACTTCGCACTAATACCGTATTTTGACGGTAGATAAACTTCCTTATTCCACTCATTCAAATAAATATGACAACTTATCAGGCATCGGCAAATGTCTGCACACTTTCAGGCTTGACTAACGATAAACAAGCAACATCTGACTCTAAAGAAAGCCAAAAAATTTATTTACCTGGAACTGATTGCGTTATTAAGTCTCAGGTTTCTTTAGCAGGTTATACTTCTTATAGAGTGGGTGGTCCGGCTCAATGGTGTGCGGCTCCTCGAAACATAGAAGGTTTACAAGCAAGTATTAAGTATGCTCAGACAAATGAGTTACCAGTAACAATACTGGGTGCTGGTTCTAATTTACTGGTGAGCGATCGCGGTATACCCGGTTTAGTCATTGTCACTCGTCATTTCCGTCATACTTACTTTGATTTGGAAACAGGTCTATTAACTGTAGCAGCAGGAGAACCAATTCCAGCATTGGCATGGGAAGCAGCAAACCAAGGGTGTCAAGGATTGGAATGGGCGGTTGGTATCCCTGGAACTGTCGGGGGTGCTGTAGTGATGAATGCTGGGGCACATAATAGCTGTATTGCAGATATCTTAGTCAGTGCCCAGATACTTTCAGCGAATGGAAATATCGAAACTCTCAATCGCGAACAGTTGGGTTACAGTTACCGCACTTCTTCGCTGCAAAGAAGTGATCGCATCGTCACCCAAGCAACTTTTCAACTCCAGCCAGGTGCAGATCCCGCAAAAGTCGTGGCAATCACAAAGCAACACAAAGAGCATCGACTGACTACCCAACCTTATCACTTACCTAGCTGTGGTAGTGTATTTCGCAATCCTAAACCTTACACTGCTGGCTGGTTAATAGAACAAACAGGCCTAAAAGGCTACAAAATTGGCAAAGCGCAAGTCGCACAGCGCCATGCTAATTTCATTGTCAATTGTGGTGGCGCTTGTGCTGGTGATATTTTCAAGTTAATTCATTACATCCAAAACCAAGTACAAGAACATTGGTCAATTAGATTAGAACCAGAAGTCAAAATGATCGGAGAGTTTCAAGCTGCAGTTTGAATCTTTACCAATAGAGAAAGCAGTACTTAGTTATTAGGACTAAGAAATTACGCAATTAAAAACATTTCTCCGGTTTTAGTTTACCTGAAACCGGAGAAATATTTTTGTATGTGTATTCAATCCTCCCAATAGCTGGGTGTATTTTGGCGGCTAAACTTCATCAGGCCTGAGTAGAAAGAAAATCCATCAGTATTTTCCATTAAATCAAAGACTACTACCAAACAAGAGTGTAAGATTAACTATTTTCTTTTTGACTTTCAAGGTACGGTATGACTCAAGACTACTTTTTGACTCAGCAACGCCAGTCGCCAAGCGCGGGGGGAACCGAACGTAGTTCGTAAAGGAGGGAAAGCCGTCATTCGTGCTCTTATCCTCCTTACGACTTCTCTGTATACGGCACTGGCTCCTCAGCACTCCTCAAGACTACGAAGGTATGTCAGTAAACCTTCACAAGCATCAACCAGTAGATCGATGACTTGATTAAATCCCTCTGAACCACCATAGTAAGGATCTGGAACTTCCTTGAGAGTGTGTTTGGAGCAAAAGTCACACATCAAGCGCACTTTTGTTTGATATTGTCCAGTGGGGTCAAGAAGGAGAATATCTTGATAGTTGTCTTGATCCATAGCTAAAATCAAATCAAAGTCTTGAAAGTCAGACTCTTGGAACTGACGGGCACGACCATGCAATTTAATTCCCAGCTTTTTAGCCGCTGTGGCACTCATGCGTCGATCAGGTGAGCTACCTATGTGATAACTAGATGTCCCTGCAGAGTCGCAGACAATGCTTTTGGCGAACTTATCGCTCGATGCCTGCTCGATTAAATGTTCCATGATATTTTCTGCTGCTGGAGAACGGCAGATGTTCCCCAGACAAACAAACAGCAGCTTGTAAGTCATAATTATCCTTTGTCCTTTGTCTTTTGTCCTTAGTATGAGACTAGTGACAAATGACAAATGACTATTGAATACTAACTACATTCCTGGAAGTTCTAGCCCACTGGTTAATTCTTCCATGCGCTCCCGCATAGTTGCTGTGGACTTATTGTAAGCGTCTTTCATTGCTGCTGTCAGAAGATCGGAAAGTACTTCTGCTCCTTCATTCAGCGCATTCGGAGAAATTTCGACTCGCTTGGGTTCTTGGTTACCACTGACAACCACTTTGATCAAACCACCACCTGATTCCCCGAGAATCTCCATTTGCTCCAGTTCTTCTTGGAGTCGCTTTGCGCCTTCTTGAACTTGCTGTGCTTTTTTAAAAGCCTCAGCCAGTTCTTTCATTTTTCCCAAGCCAAAGCCAAATCCCTGTCCTTTCCCTGTCATAATTAATAATCCGTGTGCCTTGAATAACAAACCAAACTCAATTATAGATGCGGTGAGTAATTTACCTCTTTTTTGCTTGTGCGTAATTCTCATGCAAGCTGTCAGCAATCAGCATCTGTAAATTTTCTCTTCCATTCCCGACTCCTGACTCCCTTTTTTAAATAAAGATGTGATAGATACATTATATAAAAATTAAAAGTATGTTAAAGTTTGTTAATACGTCTAAATTTAAGATTTACTTAATAAAAAAATCCTTAGGGAGTTGTTAGCTATATTCCTGTCATATTATGAAACATAAGAGCGTTATTTTTTCTGCTCGACGATGGTGCTCATGGAAGCAAATTTCTTACTAACACACGCTAGGGGTATATTATCCATGCCCTTGACGATCCTTGTGGTTGATGATGACCTAGGTACTCGTCTGTCAATCAGCGATTATCTCGAGCTGTCTGGCTACTCAGTGATCGTGGCTAATGACGGTCAAGAGGCTTTGGCAATGGTGGAGGAGTACCATACCGATTTAATTGTTACCGATATTGTCATGCCACAAATAAACGGTTACGAATTGGTGCGCCGAGTACGTCAAAAACCTGCGTTCCGCTTGTTACCTGTCATTTTGTTAACGGCACGAACAAAGACTCAAGAAAGAATTCTGGGCTACCAGTCTGGGTGCGATTTGTACTTACCTAAGCCTTTTGAATTGGAAGAGTTAGCCGCAGCAATTCGCAATCTCTTGGAGCGTTCGCAAATCATTCAATCTGAGTACCGTTTTTTTCAACAAGATAACGCAGCCACAACTGATTCCACGACCAAAGCAGTGGAAGCACATAATGGGTTCAACCATGTTCAGAAATCGAATATTTTCTCAGAATTGACTCCTAGAGAACAGGAAGTCTTAGAACTTTTGACTCATGGTCTTTCTAATGCCGAAATCGGTCAAAAATTGCACCTCAGTCCTCGGACAGTTGAAAAATACGTTAGCAGTTTACTAAGAAAAACAGCTACCAGCAACCGAGCAGAATTGGTGCGTTTTGCGATTAAGCATGGTTTGGTAGAATAGTAATTAGCAATTGACCATGAAAGGAAATCTGTAAACTTTTACACTCAATAGATTCGTGAGGAAATATCACTATGCACCGGGGGAGTGCAAATGTGGTGAGCATCTGTTCCTGTGTAAGCAGGATATTCGCACTGAAAAGTATACGCTCTTCACAGCGGACATTGTCAAAAAACAACAGGCGATGATGTGATACCGCTTGCTTCCAGCACTGCTGCCACTCGTAAAATTAGGGCTTCATTGTATGGCGCTGCGATTAACTGCACACCTAAAGGTAAAGCATTTGGGCGTTGGATTGGCACTGATAACACAGGCAAGCCGATGAAAGATAATGGTTGAGTAAATATCCCTAAATGAGGACGGACGAGAATTTCCTCTCCATCTAAAATCATAGTTTGTTGACCGATAAGTGGTGCTGAAATAGGGGTAGTTGGGGCAAGAATGACATCCACCTTTTGAAAGACTTCTTGAACGCGATCGCGAAACCATCTTCTAAACCGCTGTGCTTGGATATACCAACTACTAGGAATTAACGCACCAGCAAGAAAGCGATCACGTGTTGCTGGATCAAAATCCTGGGGAAGCGATCGCAAATTATCTAAATGTAAATTTGCTCCCTCACAAGCTGTAATCACAAACGCTGCCGCACGAGCGCGATGAGCTTCTGGTATTGTAACGTACTCAGTGGCATTCATTGCATCAGCAACCTTTTGAACTGCAGCCAATGCTTCGTGATTTGCTCCTTTCATAAAATAATCACCAGCAATGGCAATTCGTAAATTTGCCACATCTTGGCTCAAAAAACGTGTTTCTACAGGAGGGCGCTTTGTACAAACAGGATCAAAAGCGTCTTCCCCTTGAAGCACATCAAACACTGTAGCAATATCTCTTACCGAACGGGCAAAGGGTCCAATATGGTCAAAACTGCTAGAAAATAAAGTGGCTCCAGTACGGGATAACCGCCCATACGTTGGCTTAAAGCCAAAAACACCACACAAAGCCGCCGGAACCCGAATTGAACCATTAGTATCAGAACCGAGTGTCAAGGGAACTAGCCCACTACTCACTGCCGCAGCTGAACCACCAGATGAACCACCAGCGACTCGCTTTAAATCGTAAGGATTATGGGTTGCACCGTAATGAAAGTTCTCTGTCACAAACCCATAGGCATACTCATCCATATTTAGAGTGCCTACAAGTATCGCACCCGCTTTTTTTAGCTTCGCCACGGCTGTGGCATCTTGAGTTGCTGGAGGATTTTTGACGTTAATTTTTGCACCTGCAAGCGTTGTAACTCCAGCAACATCAAAAAGATTTTTCACAGCAAAAGGCACTCCAGCGAGGCAACCGGGATTTTCACCTCGGGCAACTTCCCTGTCAATTCGTTCTGCGTCCATTAAAGCTGTTTCAGCAGTCACAGCAGTAAAACAATTCAGTTGATGATCACGTGCTTCAATGCGTTTTAAAACAGCTTTGACAACATCCACAGCGCTCATTCCTTGTCGCACAGCTGTAGCAATTGATACAACATCTACAGATTCTAAATTCATGGTTCAAACACAGGGGACGCTTCGATATGTTCTGGCAAAGGGAACTCATTGACAAGTTGAGCGATCGCTTTTATTTTCTCAAAATTTGCTATAACTCCATCGCGATCTTCATCCCTCAATTGCAAATCCAACAATAAAGCCATCAGATCAATATAATTATCTATATCAAATTTCTTACTCATGATTTTGCACTGACTTGTTTCTCCAGAGTTCGGATCTTTTTTTCTTGCCTTGAGAGGCGTTGTAACTGAGTAGCTATCTCCTTATTATCTTTCTGTTCTACTGCAATTGACATCTGAGTGATTATTTGTTGGAGTTGCTGTAGCGGTTCTAAAACTTTTTCCTCCTGTGCTTCTGGTGACTTCGATAACTTCTCAGTTTCTTGTTGTATTTTCTCCAGACTTTTTTTCAGAGTTTCTTTAGCATAGGCTGTAGGTACAGTACCTCTTATTGATGCTTCACCTACCATATGTGCTGTTGCTGCCCATGAGGAAACTGTTTTTAGTTCTTTTGACAGATTCTCATTTGGATTGATACTGCAAGAAATGTTTAATAATGTTAGTAATAATAAATAATTACTGATCAATATTTTCTTTATACTTCCTAACATATTTAGATAGTAAGTCTGTATGAATAAATACGACTTTACATCAAGTCTGTGAATGCTCCGTAGGGGCGGGTTTCATCTAGTAACTTGTGAGTAAAACGAACAATCCTGTCAAACCCGCCCCTACTGTCGTTATTATGTTTCACAGCAACTTAGCTTATGCATGAAGCTCTTTAGTGCTAGTGAGTAAAGTTCATTCAGGTTTTTCATGCGTATTCTGAAGCACGAATGCGGCTGAATCGTAATACGTGCGGAAATGACACACTTGCCCGTGAGCTATTTCAATCAAACTTACACCTCGGTAATTGATCGGCTTACCCGTTGGCAAAGTCCCATGAGAAACCCACTCCAATACTGCAGTGCCATCACCCTCAACCACATTTGTGAATTTTGAATGGATACGTTCAAACACTGACAAATACTTTTGCCAGAAATGGCGTGCGCCATCGCGTCCAGATAATGGTTCTACCATAGCGAGATTACTAAGTTTTGCATCTTCGGTAAACATTGCTACCAGCAGTTCAACATCACCAGTTTCTTCTACTTGCTCTAGCGTTCGCATGAAGCGCGCAGCTATTTCACTTGCCACAGTCGTTTTAGCTCCTCAGTTTCAATCAGATTTTTTCAACTTGCACAATATTAACAGGTGTTATTTTACACAAAAAATACTGCCCCTTACTGTGGTTAGTTTCATTCAAAATCATAACTCACATCAGATAACTATACCGAAATAACAATCTCACTCCTTCTTGGGTGAGATTGTTATTTTATACTCGTTGGAATACGACTGAAAGATTGTTGGCTGGCATTTGGTAAGTCTCCAGTAAAGTGAGATGTTGTGTATCAGCTGCTGCAACAACCTCATCAAGATCGCGTATACCCCACTCCGGGTTTTGTGCGCGGAGACTTTCATCAAAAGCGGCATTACTAGGCGCGGTGTGTTTTCCACCTTTTTTATATGGACCGTATAAATAGAGTATGCCCCCTGGTGAGAGAATACGGTTGGCACCTGCTATTAATCCAACGCTTGCCGACCAAGGCGAGATATGAATCATATTTATACTCACAATGGCTGCTATTGGTGAGTTATTTAACTCACGATGAGCAAATGCCTCTTTCTCTACAGACCAAATAGGGGCACGAACATCAAGATCTATAGGTGGGTAAAGATTATTAGACGAAAAATGTGCAGCCCATGCGATGATACTATCACGAGAAATTGGATTGGGGTCAGAGGGTAGCCATTTACGAGGAATAAGGTGTGGAGCAAAAAAAACTGCATGTTCCCCAGTACCACTTGCGACTTCTAAAATGGTGCCAGTAGGAGGCAACACTTGTAGAAGAATTTCCAGAATAGGTTCGCGGTTACGTTGTGTTGCTGGTGCATATTGCCTGTGATCGTTTGCGCTGTTCATGTTACCCAAGCTTATGATTAGGAGTATCGATTAATATCATCTTAGGAGTGAAAACTGTATCATTTGCCTTGGACAGACAGGTAAGGAAGTCAATATAATAATTTATCTTTCTCTATTGAAATAATTGTGAATAGCTATCTAAATCTCGCCCTTTTCAGATATATTATTGTTTGCCTGTTTTCAATTACTGTTATAACATCCTGCAAATTTCTTGATGCAAAAGAAACGACGATGCCTGGAGAAAATGGCTCCTCAGGTGATAGTGACGGACAGTTAAATGACCAAGGAACAGAGCGCACCTACTATCTTTACACTCCGGAATCTTACGATCCAGATCGGCCGATGCCTTTAGTAATTGTGTTTCACGGGCATGGTGGTAGTGGTCATTCCATCGCTCAAGTTTCTCGCTTCAATGATTTGGCAAATCAAAAAGGATTTATTGTCGTTTATCCAGATGGAGTTAAAGGTGAATGGAGCCTCAGAGGTAGATATCCTTCAAAGGTGAACGATGTTTCGTTTGCTACTGCATTGCTCGAGCATATCCAACAAATCAGAAATATTGACAGCCGGAGAATTTACGCTACTGGCTTTTCTAAAGGCGCAATACTTACCCAAGCTCTAGCTTGTAAACTACCTGATCGCATTGCCGCGTTTGCATCAGTAGCAGGTTCTCTTTCCATTCAATTCAAACCTATTTGCCATCCTCCGACTACTGTATCAATGCTGATGATTAATGGTACAAATGATCAATCAGTACACTATCAAGGCGATCATGACAGTACTGAAAGGGGATCGCTAATTTCTGTCCCAGAAACGGTAAGTTTTTGGCGTCAAAATGACGGATGTGCCTCACAACCACAAGTAAGAAAGCTTCCCGATCCAAATCCGAAGGATCGCTTTTTTGTCAATGTCTCTCGATACTCTGGTTGTAGTAAAGGTTCGGAAGTCATTCTAGCATCTGTAGTAGGTGGTGGACATTTCTGGCCCGGAGGTGCCTCTAGTGATGCCAGCTTAAAGAAGTTCAATCAAAACCTTGGTTTTAACGCTAGTAAGACAATTTGGGACTTTTTTCAACGCCACAGTCTACCAAGTGAGTGATGTGTACTACTCTGACAACAGTTAAGTTGAATAATCGAGAACCATATTTTTTTTGACTTATGTCTTCTGAAAAACCCAATCCACCTATCGATTTTTCTCAAGCTAAAGAACCTCCCACGTCTTTGGATTTAAATCAGCCAGATACAGGTGGGCTAGATGAAGAACACACTCCTGATGAAGAAATAAACGAGAATGTTGGAGAACGTCAGATGAACAGTGCTTACATTCCGGCAGCAAACATCATTTCAGATAATCAAGTTAATAGCTAATTGTTAAGTACTTTATCTAGAATTTCCGTGTAGGAGCGAACGTTCACCAAACTATTTGCACACAATATACCAGATGCCGCTACTGCAGGCACACCAATTCCTGGCATAGTGCTGTCACCCACACGGTATAATCCGGAAATGGGTGTATGCATACTGGGAAACATTCTTTTACCAGCAGTGATCGCCGGACCATAAGTTCCCCGATACCTTCGGAGATAGTGAGCATGAGTTAGAGGTGTACCGATAAGTTCCAACTCTATACGTTCCCTAACATCTGGGATGATACGCTCTAGAGCATGATATAAAGTTTGTGCTTTCTCCCTTTTCTTTTGTAGATACTCATCATTACGTTCCCATCCAATGTGAGGTTCGAGAGTGTAAGCGTGAACTACATGGTGTCCACTAGGGGCAAGTGTTGCATCCCAGACGCTGGGAATTGAGATCATACAAGTATTTCCCGGCGCTGTTATATCCTTACTAGTGTCATGGATTACTACATGATGTCCCGTTAAATTCTCTAAATTATCTGCCCGAATACCTAAATGCAAATGCATAAAACTATCAATGACAGGCGTTTCCAATGCTATATCTCTATAAGCTGGAGGTAAGTCCGTTGGACGTAATAGTTGATTGTAAGTATCCCAGATACTCGCATTAGATATGACAATACTTGCTTTGATAATTTCACCATTTCGCAAACGCACGCCGATCGCTTTGCCTGTCTCCACAAGAATTTGCTCGACATGACATCCCAACAGCAATTTGCCTCCCCACCTTTCCAATCCCCGTATTAAAGCACTGACGATTGCTCCACTCCCTCCTAAAGGATACTCAACACCACGGGAGCGTTCACCTAACATAAAAGCGACTTCTGGGGCAATCGTACCATGCGCCTTTAAACCAGATAGTAGAAAGCATTCTAGGTCGATGAGCCGCCGAACCCAAGGATCTTGCACTGTTGCATCCATCACATCGCCAACAGATGCTTGAAGAATAGGTAAATGGGGTAACATTTTCCACAAAGACGGCAAATAACGTCTAAGCAACACAGGAATCAACTGCCAATCTGTCCTTAAAGCTAAGGTTGGAATACCTTTCATTCCCTCGTACAGACAGAGCAAGCGTTTTTCAAACTGCTGGAGTTCAATCGCACCTTGAGGCGTAATTTTGGCGATTTCTTCACGATAAGCAAGAGTATGGCTATAAACTGGAAAACTGCCTTCCGGGAAGTGATAATGCCCTAAAGGCTCGTAGCGTACAGTTTTTAAAGACTCACCTAAAACATCAAGAACTTGTTTGAGGGGATTCAAACTTTGGTGAGATAGCGCGAGTGACGGCTTTCCCGACAGAGGCGACTGCGTTAGTGCAGCGTCACCCGAAGGGTCATCAGTCAGACCACAATAGAATGAAGGACCAGAATCAAATTCATATCCCCGTCGTCTAAAGTTATGAGCAGCACCTCCAGCAATTGTATGGCTTTCACAGACAACGACTCGCTTACCGTAACGAGCAAGCAACCCAGCAGCAGTTAACCCGCCAATACCGCTACCAATGACTATGACATCATGATCGTGCATTTTTTGTAATTTGTTAGTTGTTATTTGTTAATAGTGAGTTGTTATTTGTTAATAGTTAATGGGTAGTGGTTTAATCTAGACAACTTGGAAGTCCCCAAGGACGATTGAATGTAAAACCTGCCCGTACAGTTATTAGTAGTCTTTTTCGCTCTACCATCTACCATCCATTATCCATTAACGATTAAGCGATGACAGAACCGTTGATTGAACTAAAAGGCGTTTCTAAGGCTTTTGGCGATAAAAAGGTTTTAGATAATGTAGATTTGACGATTTCTCGGGGAGAAGCTCTAGGAATTATTGGTCCTAGTGGTACCGGTAAATCAACGATTTTGCGGGTTATTGCTGGGTTAACTTCTCCTGATACAGGGGAAGTTTACGTACAAGGGATACGGCGAGAAGGGTTGATTGAGGATCATTCGGAACCAGTTAATATTGGAATGCTGTTTCAGCAAGCAGCGTTATTTGATTCGCTGACAGTGGAAGAGAACGTGGGTTTTTCACTGTTTCAAAACTCAAAAATTTCGCGATCGCGCATTCGAGAACTTGTCCATGAAAAATTGGAGATGGTGGGTTTAGCGGACACAGCCGAACGATACCCTGCCGAACTTTCCGGAGGGATGCGAAAAAGAGTCAGTTTTGCTCGTGCTATTATGTCCGATCCGGATAACCCCAAAGATAAAAGAGAAGTTTTGCTATACGATGAACCTACAGCCGGACTCGATCCAATTGCCTCAACGGTGATAGAAGATTTAATCCGAGAGTTGCAATGTACACATGGGGTTTGTGGTTCTTATGCTATTGTGACCCATCAAGATAGTACCATTCGTCGTACAGCTAACAATATTGTGTTTCTGTACGAAGGTAAAGTGCAATGGCGGGGTACAGTTAATGACATTGACAATACAGATAATCCTTTAATTAGACAATTTTTCAGTGCGAGTATCTCTGGACCGATTCATCTTGTTGGCTAAGATAATTTTAGGAGAGGAATAAAATGCGATCGCGCTCAATTCGAGAAGGCTCTGTGGGATTGCTATTCCTAGTAGGACTGGGGGTGTTAGGGTTAGTTCTTCTCTGGTTGAATAGACTTACATTCAGCAAGAATTCTTACAAAGCGATAGTGGAGTTTACTGACGCTGGGGGAATGCAAAAGGGGGCAGTTGTTCGATATCGTGGTGTCAAAGTAGGTAATATTTCTGCTATCCGCCCAGGAGCAAATAAAGTTGAAGTAGAAATTGAAATTGCCCAACGTAACTTAGTTATCCCACGTCATAATCTGCTGATAGAAGCGAATCAATCAGGACTTATTAGCGAAGGCATTATCGACATCACGCCAAGAGCAACGATACCAGCTGGAACTGTCGTTACCAAACCAATGGACAAAAATTGCGACCCTCAGATTATTGTTTGTAACGGCACTCATTTAATGGGTCAAATTGGGGTCAGTATTGATGAACTTATTCGCTCTTCAACACAATTGACATCGACTTACAGTAATGAGCAATTCTATCGTAATCTCAATAAGACTGTGGAAAATGCTGGATTGGCGGCGTCTAGTGTTGCTGAGTTAAGTCGCAGTCTCAATGTTGTTAGCAAAAGCTTACAAAAACAAATTAACAGTATTTCTACTACTAGCACTACAGTTCAAAGAGCCACAAATCAACTTACAACATCCTCCACTCAAACCTTAAATGAAGTACGTGTTACTGCACGTCAATTCGGAACCACAGCAACTGAAGCTAATAGACTAGTTAACAAACTTGATACTTTAGTCACAACCAACCGCTCTTCTCTTGTTTCAACCTTAAACAATATCACTCAAACAAGCGAACAACTACGCTCAACAGTTAGCAGCCTATCACCTGCTTTAAATCGGATCACTCAAGGACAATTAATAAAAAACTTAGAAACTCTTTCTGTAAATGCTGCACAAGCTTCTGCTAATCTCCGTGATATTACTAAAGGTTTAAACAATCCAAATAATGTCACGGTACTGCAACAAACTTTAGATTCTGCAAGAGTCACATTTGAAAACACACAAAAAATTACATCGGATCTAGATGAGTTAACAGGTGATCCAAAGTTTCGGCGAAATCTTCGGCAGTTGGTAAATGGTTTAAGTACCTTAGTGTCTTCCACACAACAGATGCAACAGCAAGTGCAAATTGCTACTACTTTAGACTCGGCAAAAGCTACTGTTATTAATCATCAAATTCCGACAATTCCCGCTACCTTAGACTCAGCAAAAGTTCGTGTTATCAATAATCAACGTCCGGCAATTCCCACACTCAAGATAGATCAAAATCAAAAGCAGATGGTTTTTGATCTATCACCTACTGCTTTAAAAAGTGACACTAAACAGTCTCAACCAACAACCACAATCTTTCCTTCCCCTTCATCTCAAGAAAAATTGTTGAAAAAGTTAAGGGAATATGGGAGGAAGGGGAGTAAGTAGTCAGGAACGAGGAGGCAAACCGTTAGAAGTAGTAAAGCAGTATATAGAGAATTAGAAAAATGTCTGAAGAAATCATCTATGGCTGTCAGCAGAATTTAATTAGCCCAGATCAAGAATTGGCTGCTGTTCTGGAGTTTATTTGCTCTGAATCTAACAAGCTAACCAATTCCGGAATCTACTACGCTAGACAATTGTTCTTTGAAACGAAAAAGATTGTTGGCAAGTATGACTTGGAGGCTGAGTACAAAAGTAATCCTCATTTTCAGGCACTGCATTCTCAGGCGGCACAACAAATTCTCAGGAGTGTGGCTGAATCTTTTAAGTCGTTCAAAGAGCTATCTCAGCTTTTTCGCAGAGGGGAACTCAAGGATAAGCCAAGACCTCCTAAGTATCGTAAGCCTCAAGGGAGGGTTCATTTTTGGACTCCTTAAGAATCCCCTGGCTTTAGCCATGGGGAGCTTCAATTGTATAATTTAAGAAATAACTTTAACTAAAAATTTTAAAACCCTCTTCCTCTCCTGCTTTCTTTTAAAATTCTGATTGGGGAAAGCTCAGAGTAATAAATTCTTTGTGCTTGCTCTACTTCCTTAACATGTGATTTCTACCGTGCAACTGGTTTGTCACTTTAAGCATGACTAGTGTACCTTGGATAAAAATTGTAAGTATTCACTTCTCATCTCTCAGCCTACGAGTCTTGTGAGAAGTTGGGTTTTGTTACCGATGTCAACAAAATTCAATTCAATTGCTGAGTGCTGAGGAGCCAGCGTCGTGCTTTGGGAACCAAAGTTGAGGCGAATGGCGTTGCTGAGTGTATACTACAAATTTGTTGTATTAAATAGCTTTCGACGTATTCAGTAACGTGATTTAACTACATTAGCCAAGGCGTAACAATAAAGTTAAAGGGAATTATCTGATGGCAACCCCAACTGTGAGGAGAAGTAGTAATCAACCCAACCGTTTGCAAGAGCCGGGAAGAGCCAAATCGCTTTCCCTAACTACTAGGCGCTTTGCCGCTTGGGCTATTGAAATGACACTAGTGGTTGCCAGTGGGTTAGTACCGTTCGGTATTGGTGTGTATGCCAATTCTCGAGGCGATCTCAACCGAGTACCTCTCAACCCCATACTTGTAGTAACAGAAAGAGCGATCGCCCGCCCGTTAGCTTTGCCCGTGCAGTTTGGCACCCGTAACGTAGCGTGGCCGACTAATTTCTTATGGACGGTAGCTATTTTAGCACCTATAACAGTATCTATCTGGCAATTATACTTACTGGCAAAAACAGGTAGCACGATTCCAAAACGTTGGTTTTATGTTCGGGTTGTGACCTCTAAAGGAATGCCACCAGGTTTTCAAGCAGTCTTAATACGAGAGGGAATCGGTCGTTGGACTTTGCCCATTTCCATTGCCTATTTTCTGTGGCGCTACAGCCTTTTCTTTCCCGAGTTAAGTGTTTTCACGGTATTGATGGTGCTATCGATGCTAGGAGAAGCATGGGGGTTGCCATGGAAACAAGGGCGGCGTGCAATACATGATCGTTTAGCAGGTACTTACACAATAGATGCCAGTCAGCCGTTTACACCTTCATCTTTAGAAGACAATCAGCAAAGTCAATCTCAGTGGTTAGAAGGAGATGAAGAAGCGGCGATCGCATCAATTGTGGTTACACCAGAACCAAGTCAGCAGTATAATCTTTGGCAGCGAATTCGGCAAAATTCAAGTCTGACTCTGGTAGGAGTCGCACTATTAAGTATGATTGCTGTATTAGTAGCTTTAGTAAGTACCCAAATTTACATTCAAAATCAGCAAAATCAGCGAGCAACCGAACAGCGCAACAGTCAACAGTTTCTTGCACTTGTAAAACAATTAAATTCTAATACCGCTACCCAAAGCCAGCGCCGGAGTGCAATTTTGGCTTTGGGTACCCTCAATAACCACCAAGCAATCCAATATCTGATTGATCTGCTGGTTAAAGAAACCGATCCCATCCTACAGGATACAATTCAACAAGCTTTAGTCAGTGTTGGACCCAAAGCTATTCCGAATTTAAAACGCATGAATCAATTGCTTGCCAAGGATGTGGAGTCTACAGTAAGCAGCCCCCAACAGCGAGAATTACGACAACAGCAGTTACATATTAACCAGCGGACGCTCAACAAGATTCTGGCTGTATCAAGTACTCAAATAAACGGCATCGATCTAAGCCGGGTTCAATTGGGTCAAAGTGGCTCTGGGCAAAACTCCTTCAACTTAGTACTCGACAGAGTTGATCTATCGGGAGTTAATTTCAAATTTGCCAATCTTAACCAAGCCAGTTTCAAGGGGAGTCGCTTTCGAGGACCTGGTGAGGATGGACGCTTAGATACTGACGATGATTGGATTGCTGATTTGAGCTTTGCTCAGATGAAACAAGTCAATCTTACTTATGCTAACCTTAGCCGTGTCTTGATGAACCGTACCGATTTAAGCCGCAGCATACTTAACAAAGCCAACTTATCTAATGCGCGTTTAATTAATGCTAATCTTAGCAGTGCCCAGCTAACGGGGGCTGATTTACGGAATACGGTCTTGGAAAATGTTATTCTCACTGGCGCGGATTTAAGCGAAGCGAAATTGAATGAAGCTGAACTATACGGTGCTAGTCTAGGTCGGGTCACCGCTATAGGAACGCAATTATCATTCGCTAACTTAACCAACACAGATTGGCAAGGAGCAGATTTATCAGGAGCTTATTTGGATGGTGCCAATCTCCGTAATGCTAAACTAAATGCTACTCGTCTTAATGGTGCTATTTTACGCTCTGCTAACCTGGAAAACGCTAATCTACAGAATACTGACTTGAGTCTTGCAGATTTACGGGGAGCAAATCTTGCAGGAGCGAATTTCCAGGGAGCAACACTCTCTCCTAGTAAACAGGACCCAACGGATCAATTTGTCAAAACACCAATGGTAGGCACACAATCTGCACTAGTGCAAGGGGTTGATTTTAGTCAAGTTAAAAATTTAGATCCTAGGCAACTAGCTTATATTTGTACTCAAGGAGGAATTCATCCTCGTTGCCCTTAAGAAAGTGAGGAGTGAATTCCTAGTCACTAATTTACTGAACATTATTTGACATTATTGAACTTACTGACTTTTGAGACTTATTTTCGTCTGAGTGCATGAACTCACTATTGACATCAGACTGAGTTAAGAGCGAAAATTGCACAGCATTGACTGAGAATTTCTCTGTTAAGTTAAGAAATTCTGACATTTAAATTGGCTCTCCCCGTGAAAAAAATCTGGATTCATGTGTCCCTATAAGTATCAACACGCAATGCATTATTATAAGAAGTAGAACTAAAAACGAGGTGTGTAATGTTTGCAATTAAGCGAAAACTTAAATTAAATAACTTTGAGTCAAGCTTAATGGCACAACACGCAGGCTTTTCGCGTTTTGTCTATAACTATGGATTAGACATCTTTTGGCAATCAATAGATGTTCAGGCAACAGACTCAAAGAGAATTAAGGAAATCAAAAAATGCTTTACCAACATAACTAAAAACCGCCCTGAATACTCATGGACTTTAAATTTAAGTTCAAAAGTTTATCAATCGGCTTTTCAGCATTTGCAACAAGCATTTAGTAGATGGCGTAAAGGAATTTCTTTTGCGCCAACATTTAAAAGTAAAAAAGATGGGCAGAGCTTTACTGTTTATGATGGCAATGGAGACATTTTAATTCCGGCGGGAAAGAAAATAAAATTACCAACTTTAGGGACTTTTCGTCTACACGAAAAGCTTAAAGAAAGTTATATCAGCCAAACTTTCACTATTTCAAAGCTTGCAGATGGTTGGTACGTGTCGTTTTGTGTCGATGCTCTGCGAATACCCCCAATCATGCATGAAATAATAGAGCCTGTTGGTATAGACCTTGGTGTAAAAACCTTTGCGACAATTTCTGATGGCACGACAATAGTATCGCCCAAGCCTTATAAAGATGCGAAAACCAAGCTAGGCAGATTCCAATACCATAACCGCAATAAGCAATTTGGTAATAGGACTGAGGGCATCCCTACTTCTAATAATGCTCAGAAATACTTTCACTCGTTAGCACGTCGTCATCAGAAAATAGCCAACAAACGTATCGACTTTTTACATAAGTCAACAACCAAGATATGTCAGAAGTATGCACATGTAAGAATTGAAGACCTAAATGTCAGAGGCATGATTGCTAACTCTAAGTTATCAACAGCCGTCAGCGATTTAGGATTCTATGAGTTCCGCCGTCAACTACAATACAAAGCTCCTACCTTTGGCACAAAATTGGACATTGTTGATCGGTGGTATCCATCTTCCAAGCAGTGCCGGATGTGCTTTCAAAAAAATCCTCATTTAAAACTCTCTGAGCGAGTGTTTATTTGTACTAATCCGGAATGCCGCCACACGGAGGACCGGGACTTACACGCATCTTTAAATCTGGCACAAGTGCCAGAGCAACATATTAGTAGTAGGGTGGGAACCATCCGAAATTAGATGCCTGTGGACAGTCAGGAGCCGACGGGCGCTGGTTGAAGCAGGAATTGTTGAACGATGTCTTATGATGTCTAGTAAATAAGGTTCAGTGAATAAAGAGTTTTTAATTCAGAACTCAAACGTACTCATTCCTAACTATAATAACTAATCCAAAATCTTGTGAGGAGTTGGGATTATGAAGTATCTACAGTATTTGGTGTCAGTGATTTTGGCTGGTTCACTTTTGGGTTTTACTCAATTCGTACAACCAGCGAAAGCTCAAGTAGCATATGGCAGTTATGTTGGTGTAGGTGCAAGTGTTGGTCTTTCAGATGGTGTTCAAGCTGGAGGGGTTCTGGCTTTCCGCTATAAGCTTCTGAAAGTTCCAGTTTCTTTTCGCGCTCAAGCTCTCATTGGTCAGAGTACAGCAGTTGTGCCAACAGTATCCTACGACTTTCCCATCAATTGGCAAACTGATGCCTACTTGGGAGCTGGAGTTGTGTTAGCTGGAGGTAGTACGCCTTCTCCTGTAGGCAATCAAATTAGCTTTGCCTTACAACCTGGAGTTGATTATGTTATCCCAAATAGCAACACCGTTATTTTTGGTAACGCTATTATTGCCTTTGATGCCTTTCGTGATGGTGGTACAGCTTTCGCTGTACAAGGTGGTGTTGGTTTAAGATTTTAATTTGGAAAAATAGTAGAAACTTTTCATCAACAGTCTTTACATGCGTTTTTAGTACCGATTGAGCCCTATTGCTATAAGATTGGTCACCCATACATCATGTCGTATGTAACATGATGTATGCTTTTTTGGCTCAAAAAAAAGTATCATAGTAGTCATATCATGTCCGGTAAATTAATCTTAATTCTGTCTGAACCTTAAGAGTTCTCCTTACTGTGCTTTGTCTCCCCTCCCCGGAACAAAGAAGGGATTGGGTAGCTCTTCGGGCATGAAGCGTTTTCCCACGCCCAGGCAAGGAGCGTGGTGGGATTCATTTCCGCATGAGTAATTTGACGGACATCATACAAGCTCTCTCACCGACAATTCCCATACAGCTATTACCTGAGGCTTGATATAACTGGTTTTATTAAGTTTGAATTTTATATTTTGAATTATGATTTGCTGCCTCAATCCTGATTGCCTTTATCCTCAAAATCCAGTTGGAACAAATTTTTGTGTGAGTTGTGGCACAGGTTTGATACCCCTTCTCCGGGGTAGATATCGAGTGATCGCGCCTTTGGGAGGCGGAGGATTTGCTCGTACCTATTTAGCAGAGGATGTTGATAAACTTGACGAACAATGTGTTGTCAAGCAGCTAGCACCGCAAGCGCAAGGTAGTTGGTCACTTAAAAAAGCAACTGAGTTGTTTCAGCAAGAAGCAAGACGTCTGCAACAGCTTGGACAACATCATCAAATCCCTACACTATATGCGTACTTTAAAGAAGACAATTACCTGTATTTAGTACAGCAGTTTATTGAAGGACAAAATTTGTTGCAGGAGTTGCAACAACAGGGAGTGTTTAATGAAGCAAAGATTCGAGAACTTTTGCACGATCTGTTACCTGTGCTGCAAGCAGTACATCAGCAGCAAGTCATACACAGAGATATTAAACCTGAAAATATCCTTCGCTTTCAAAGCGATGGCAAGTTGGTGCTGATTGATTTTGGGGTGGCTAAGCAAGCAACGGCAACAGCGATCGCGAAACCAGGAACAATGATCGGCTCTCTTGGGTATGCACCAATAGAGCAAATGCAGGAGGGTGAAGCTTTTCCCGCAAGCGATCTTTACAGCTTGGGCGCAACTTCCTTTCACCTACTAACGAATATTTGTACGAGAGATCTATGGATACGACACGGGTATGGCTGGATTCAAAACTGGCGGCAGCACTTGAAGCAACCGATCACTCAGGAATTAGCACATATTATTGATCGCTTGCTACAAGAAAACCATGCACAACGTTATCAGTCAACTGAGGAAGTTCTAAAAGATTTGAACAAACGATTATCAGGGCGGAACATACCTGTCACAATAGTTACACCCGGTCCAAATCAAAAAGAACTGCTCTGTTGGAATTTATTACCTTGGGCAGTCGTTGCCGGATCAGGCAGTTCAATGCTGATGATCGCACTTATAAGTTTTTTAGGAACAATTTGGATCAGTTCGGGAATTTGGCTGCTCATTTTAGCAGGTTTTATCTTTGTCCAACCTCGCCCACTTTTTGAAAAGACATATTTATTTATTCTTGCTTTAATAACAACTTTATTTATTGTCTTAGTTTTTCAAAAATTACAAATAGGTAGGGCTCTACAATATAGTCCAAATGGACTCATTTTGATAGTATTTCTAGTCATTATTTCTGGTTTATTAGCATTGACTATTATGAGTTTATCTTTGCTCTTTAATAACTTAATGTCTAAGTTTATTTGATAACAAGATGTACTTTATATTACAATGCTTAACATTTTTAAACCGTAAATTTCAGGATATAATTATTCTGAATCCTATACAAACGAACTATTTTGAACGGCTGTACAATATAAGTTCTGTACGGAAAAATTTTAGAACCTATCGTGTTTGCTTAAATGTTCTGTAGATTAAACCCCAACACAGTCATTCCGTGCTTCCTATAGAAATCCTTCAAACAGCATGTCTCTACCGTTCCTGTCTTCTGTAAGGTAACTTTCCATGACACAAAAAAAAGAATATACTCGGCTTCTTGCTTCTCTCGTTTTTGCTGGAGCGTTTATAGTCATTATTTTATTGTGGATAGTCAAACAAATTGGGGTTATACCTCAAGCTAACACTACCAATATATCAACAGAATCTTTGAGTCCATCAGCCACAAAAGAACAGCAAAAAGTTACAACTGATTTCATCATACCTGTACAGGCGCGGATGAGTTTGGGAGATAAAATTTTAGTCACAGCAGACACAAATCCCAATAAACAAGATGGGGTGCAAGCCTTTGCCACAGGAGATTTTGCAACTGCTGTTAGCAAGTTTCAAGCATCCCTGGAAAAAAATCGTAATGATCCAGAGACTTTGATTTATTTAAATAACGCTAAGATTGGTAAATCGCCAGCCCTGAAAGTAGTTGTGAGTGTTCCGATTAGCGGTATCTTGAATGTTTCAAGAGAAATTTTACGCGGTGTAGCGCAGGCTCAAGACGAAGTGAATCGCAGTGGTGGGATTAATGGAGTGCTGTTACAGCTTGAGATTGCTAATGATGAAGGAGACTTAGCCATTGCTACACAACTCGCTCATGAATTTGTTAAAGACAAGAGTGTTTTAGCAGTTATAGGGCACAACCGCGCCGACATATCAGTTGCTGCTGGACAGATCTACAATCAAGGCGATTTGGTGATGGTTTCTCCTACAAGCAATGCCTCTCAGTTCTCTGGGAGTAGCAATTACATATTTAGCATTTCTCCTAATACTAAAGTTTTTGCTGAGAGCTTAGCTAAATATATTACTCAGAGTGCGCGTTTAAAAAGTATTGCTATTTGTTCTGATTCAAAGAATCCCATTATTAAAGGTATTATCAAAGAGTACGCTCAGTCGCTACTTCAGTCAGGTGGGAATATCACTAGCACAGTTTGTGACTTCTCTGCACCGGATTTTAATCCTAATGCTGTTATTGGTAGAGCCATTAGTGATGGAGCAGAAGGCTTGCTACTGCTTCCTAAATTAGACAAAGTTACCCCAGCTATCGACATGGCACGAGCAAATAACGGTAGGTTAGCACTGTTTACCTACGGGGGAATGTATACATATGAAACTCTCAACAAGGGGCGAGAGAATTTTAAAGGAATGGTACTCCCTGTACTGTGGCATCCTGATGCCGTTTCAAGTAATTCTTTTAGTGATCATGCAAGTCAACTTTGGGGCGGACGAGTGAATCCACGAACGGCAACTTCTTATGACGCACTTGAAGTCATCATCGCAGGTTTGAAATCTGGGAAAACTCGTGCTGAATTGCAAAAGGCGTTATCTGATCGCAACTTCTCAGCATCTGGAGCAACAGGAACGATTCAGTTTTTACCATCAGGAGATCGCAAAGGTACACCACTTTTAGTCAAAATCGACCCAGGTTCAACCTCCGGTACTGGCTACGATTTTACTTTAGTTCAGTGATCTAGGGAGCAATATTAATATTATCAAAAAATCATGACTCAACTTCATTGGAAGGGTTGACAGCAGTTCACTATACTTTTTATTTTTTCACACACTAATTTATCCTAAAGTCAACACCCCGGATAACATATCTACTACTAATTTTCGAGTTTGTAACCATTGACGACCAAGTAAAACTTCAGATAATCCTTGTCCGATATGCACTGGAACATCAAAATCTTGACCATCAATTCGTACCTTTCCTAAATAAAGTTCAAACTCTGCTTCCCCTCGTGCGGTAAACATTGATTGCTGTTTCAAATAAGTCCAACCAAGCGCGTCTAAATCTTGGTTATTAATTGCTAACCAATCAGAAAAACCTGTGTCAAACATAGCATCGACAGGTAATTCTAAACCATTATCTGAAAGTAATTCTATCTCGAAAAACAAAGCATCCTCATCACCAAAAAAGCCGGATATCATATCGTTCCGCAAACGCCTGTTTCGTTGATGCGGAAAGTATACAACTTTACACCAGGAGATTTTTCATGCGCTTTTTGAGCGCCAGTAAATTCATCCTCGTTGATAAAATATTCGCCACTATTAGGTTCAATTGTTATGTACCAATTGTAGTGAGTTTCCATCAGTTTTGGCTTTTCACGGTCGAAAATAACTTGACAACGCTGACGAAATGCAGCGCGTTCTTCTCTCCATTGTGTTTGTTGTTCAGGAGTCCACTGGATTTCGGGGAAGACTCGCCCTCTGCGGACAACACGGGTGGATTCAGTTTTTGTCATGCTTCTCATTATTAACCAATATCTCTATTGTCTCGTATTTTTCACTATGCTTCCACCTAAATTAGTAGACGATAAAGTGATCACACTAGGGTAGGTTATGATGCTCTTCGCTAACGATATATTCATGGGCGATGTCCCAAACAAGTCGCGGGAGTGCTTTTCACAGTAATAGCTCTAAAACTGATTGCTCGATCGCCTGACTCACAAGTTGATTACCTTGCAAGTTAAGGTGGATGTGGTCTTGATACAGAGCTTTGGGGTTAGAATTTGAGTTAAATACTGGTAGAAAATCTATATACGAAATTTTTTGTTCTTGACAGAATTCACTTAGACGCTGACGTGCTTTTATTTCATAATCCCGAGATCCTGGTTCGCCAATTTCTCGCAGTAAGGGAGTCATAACCAGGAGAAATTGACTGTTAGCTTGATGTGTTAGTGCTTGAATTTTTCCAATTGCTTCGAGATTAAAACCAACGCGATCGCCTGCTTCATCATAAACTGCTTTCATTTCTGGTATTGGCTTCGGCTTAGATAGATAACGGTTGAAAGCTTCCACCAATGCCATAGCAGGTTGACGATCTGGATAGTTGCGATCGCGTCCTACAGGTAAAGAAGTCGGAGCCGTCGCAAACAGATCATCGGTATTAATGAGCAACACGACGACTTGGGAATGAAAATTACCAAATTGCTGCAAATAAGCTAATTCATTTCTTGGTCCCCAGGAATTTGCGGAAGCATTTAACACCTCCACTTTCGTAAAGTACTGACTAAGAGTTGGTGTCAAGGAGCGGATCATCAAACTGGAAATTGTCCACGCTTGATCAGTCCACCAACCGCCGTTAGCGATAGAATCTCCTAAAAGGAGTACCCGAAGCGTCGAGGGTAAAAGCGTCTTCTGTATCGGATCACCTCGCATCGAATATTGATTAATTGCTATGTGATTACCGAAACGACGGGTAGACTGATTAGGAGCTAACAGATAACCAATTTGCTCATCAGCTATGTAAATAAGTGGTTTACCAAAGCCAATTGTGCGCAGTCCCATCTCTATTGCCGCAGACAATCCGACAACAATTGCTATAGCTGTCACTAGTATAACTGCCACCATGCAATCTCCTCACACAATATATGTGTTCGCGTATACTTCAATATTGTTTTACTGCTCTTTCATTGCCGCTACGTATCAGAGCATATAGGGCTGTGTTAATACTGTCCCAGACAATACTCTTTTGTACACATAGACCAATATAATTCATCTATTCGTAGCAACGCGACGTCAAAGCTATTTAAAGCTTTTTTTGTAGATGACTTCATGGATGAACTGCATGTGTTTGAAAGCTTAAGCAAAATAACATAATAAATTTTGTATCGTCAGGGGAAGAAAGGACTACAATCGAAACGGAAAATTAACACCGTGACCAAGGAGGACGATTGAGCTATGTCCGATTTAAACCGAGGAATCATGAAATTTCAGGGTGCTGATTCTCCCAAAGCAGTCACCATCTCTACCGTGCTGGTATTAGGCTCGATTATAGTGCTGATTATTTGGGCGCTGAAAGCAGCTTATGTCGTCAACTAAGAAGACATTAGACATTTGAAGTTTCCGTTGAAATGGAACATTAAAGCCAATATAGTGCTTGTGCTTGCAATGTAGAGACGTTACATGTGACGTCTCTATATTTATTTCTATGGGCAAAAGAGAACTGCTATGGTTTGAATTTCCTGACATCCACATAACTCCGCCTTTTTATCCGCTCACATGAACTCAGGTAATAAACGTTACATCTTACTCCTTAAACTGTTTTGGAGAAAAGAGTTTCTATGAAGTTATATTCTATACAAGTAAGTATGTCAAGTATATCGAAAGACATAAATTTTTATTTTCTAACTTCCTTAACCGTAAAAATTGTAAGTAGCGTGTACATTAGCTAAGTACAACGTTGTAAACCCTTCATTTGATTGATGAAGAATCGCAAATGTTTCAATTTTGGGGTATCTTAGTTATTTTTACTGTGTGTCCTCTATTAGGAGGATTACCGCTGATTACGTGGATCTCTCAGTTTACAAATAAGCGTCAATTAACACATTTATACACTGATAATATCAGCACATCAGCGGCTTTCTACCAAGGTGGCACAATAGTAGGAATTTTGGCAGTTTTTTCTGAAGCTTTTAAAGGCATTGCTGCAGTCTTACTAGCCCGTGCTTTCTTTGGATATGGATCGGCTTGGGAACTGATTGCCCTAATAGCCGTAGTCATTGGTCGATACTCGACAGGCAAAGGAACTGGTACGACAAGTGTCGCTTGGGGATTTAGCGTACACGATCCATTAGCATCGGTATTTGTCTTTTTGCTGACTGGTGCCAGTTTTACCATTCTGCGCTCCAGACAGTTAGCAAAATTTGGAGTTTTGATTTTATTTCCCTTAATTGTCGCTCTTCTACACATTGAAGATCCATCCAAATTCTTGGCGGCTCTTTCTTTAGCAGCGCTGCTGGGCTGGATTTACAAAAACATGCCCAAAGATCTGAGTCCGTCGGTGGAGGAGATACAAGCATCGCCTGTTCCATTGCAATTTCTTCGCAGCAACCAAGATATTCTCTCGCTTGATGAGGATATGGATGCGGCGCTGATTGGACACAAAGCAGCTCGATTATCAGAAGTGAAGCGATGGGGTTATTCAGTACCCAAGGGATGGGTTCTTGCCCCATACCAAGACCCCGCGCCATTGATAGAATTTCTACAACCATCAAAGTTATCCCCACTTGTAGTGCGTTCTTCCGCGATTGGAGAAGATACAGAACATGCTTCTGCCGCAGGGCAGTACGAGACAATTTTGCACGTGACGACTAAACACGGATTGCAACAAGCAATCGCCAGAGTCCAAGCTTCATACAACAATCCAACCGCAGTACAGTATCGCCGCGATCGCAACCTCAATGAACAGAGAATGGGTGTACTGATTCAACAACAAGTCCAAAGTGTCTTTTTTGGAGTTGCCTTTACTCGCGACCCCATGACCAAGCAAGGGGATACAATCATTATTGAAGCGTTACCCGGAAAAGCAACTCAAGTCGTTTCCGGACGTGTGACACCAGAGCAATATCGTGCTTTTGTTGTCGAGACGGAAGATTTTCAAGGTGTGCAATTGGAAGGTGAGGGACGAGTGCCACCAGCATTAATCAAGCAAGTTGCATATTTAGCTCGTCATTTAGAAGAACGTTACCACGGCATTCCTCAAGATATTGAGTGGAGTTACGATGGTCAAACTCTTTGGGTTTTGCAAGTTAGACCCATTAGCACTCTATTACCTATATGGACACGTAAAATTGCGGCAGAAACGTTCTCCCAATTAATTCATCCCCTAACATGGTCAATCAATCGACCATCAATTAATGGTGTTTGGGGAGGAATTTTTGCTTTGACACTGGGTGAACGTGCTGTTGGGCTTGATTTCAACCAAATAGCAACGTTGCACTATTCAAGAGTCTACTTTAATGCCACTCTACTATGGGAAATTTTTTGCCGCCTGGGTTTGCCAGCCGAAAGTTTGGATTTTTTAACTAAGGGAGGTAAGTTGGCAAAGCCACCTTTGAAGACAGTTTTGCAGAATTTGCCAGGAATGCTACGGTTGGTAGGGCGAGAATTTTGTTTGGCAACAGACTTCAACTGGGATTATCACAGGCGGTTTGTTCCAGCTTTATCTCAGTTCACTCAAGAATTAGTTGATGATTTAGAACCAACTTCGTTATTAGCAAGAATAGACTTTATCAGAAAGTTGCTTCTGAAAGCGACTTATTATAGTATTCTGGCTTCATTGAGTGTGAAGTTACGACAAAAAACTTTTCATGTTGCTTTGTGGGAAGTTGATCGCCATTTGACACCAGAAGTGGCAGTAGTGCGATCGCTTCAAGATTTAGCCGTAACTGCTCGAGCCTTCATACCCGATCTGGCAACTGCTGATCAAGTCTTTGAGAAGTTGGCACAAACACCACAGGGGCAAGAAATTCTCACAAAGTTGGATAAATTACTTCACCGTTATGCTTATTTAAGTGAGGGCGGCACTGATCTTGCTGTTCCGACTTGGAAGGAAGAACCAGAGGCAATCAAGCAGTCGTTTGTACAGTTCATACAAGGAGAACCATCCACAGACAAAAAGATTAAAGGAAGATGGAATGTCAAATTCGTACAAAGACGTGTGAATCTCCAAGGGCGGGTTACGGAGGTTTATTCTAAATTCCAGGCTGAATTGCGTTGGTGTTTTGTGGCATTGGAGCAAGTTTGGTTAAAGTCGGGTTTACTTGAGCATCCTGGAGATATATTTTTTCTAGATCTGGATGAAGTCCGGCGTCTTATTGACGGTTTTGAGCCTGAGTTTGTAGAACATTTGCAGGATTTAGTACAATTGAGGCGAAGTCAAAAAGCAAAAGATACTCAGCAAAATCCTGTACCCTCAATAGTCTATGGCAATAATTCTCTTACAGTACCTTTGCGAACTGGTAACCTCTATCCCGATCAAATGTTGCAAGGCATTCCCGCCAGTCCAGGTCAAGTGGAAGGACGGGTAAAGGTGTGGCGAAACTTACAAGCTCTGCCTGAAATTGATCGCGAAACTATTTTAGTAGTACCTTATACAGATATTAGTTTGGTCTCTTTCCTGATGAGAGCGGGAGGATTTATTTCCGAGGTTGGTGGAAGGCTTTCTCATGGTGCAATTCTAGCTCGGGAGTATGGTATTCCTGCTATTACAGATGTTAGGAATGCTACATGGATCTTACAAGATGGTCAGAAGGTACGGATTGATGGATATAAAGGTATTGTGGAGATATCTAACGATTTGCGACCAGGATGAAACTTATTTCTCTGAACGATTTGCCTGAAGAAGCCGTTTCTCACAACCCCGAGATTAAGAAAAAGGTGATGTTACGTTTCGGTGATCTACCTCACCTCACCAACTTTTCTCGAGCACGTTTTGCCCCCGGACAAACTGCCGCAGCACATGCTCATCAAGATATGTGTGAGGTTTTCTTTGTCGAGTCTGGTTCTGGTGTTATTCATATTGACAGCAAAGAATACCCTCTTTTACCAGGGAATTGTGTAGCGGTAGAACGAGGAGAGGTTCACGAAGTCGTTAACAACGGTTCAACTGAGTTAGTTCTCACTTACTTTGGATTACGAGTGGAAATAACCTAAATAGTGCGTTATGTGACGAAAATATGATTATTTTTCAATCAACTTTTCACTTTTGACTCAGGGCGAAGCGGCGAGGCTGTTGACTTACGCTGTTGAATTTCATGTATCCCGAGTAATAAAGCAGCAATTCCTAAAGGTATAAAATAGTAGATAACCCGGTAGAGGATTAGGGAGATAAATATCTGAGTCGTAGGAATTGTTTGCGAGAGGAGAAACAGTAAAACTGTCTCAAACACGCCTAACCCACCAGGAATGTAACTGACGAGTCCCGCAATTTGACCGAGTAGATAAATACTGAAAAAGGTTGAGTATGCTAAATTAGCAGATGATGGTAGCAAGACGTAAAGTGCTGCAACAGCAATGCTCCAATCAATAGAAGAAAGGACAATCTGTATGACAGCAATATCAAAAGAAGGTATGGAAAAAGACCAAGGACCTATCCGTAGCGATCGCTTCAGCCCTAAACTTGCTAACAGGTAAGCGCAACTCAGTGCTAGCAAAATGATTCCAATTGGATGCACTGAAGTGAAAGGCAAATGGAAGAATTTGGGAATTGCTAGAGGCTCAACTAAAAATAAGACCCCACCAACTACACTTAGTCCTAGCCAAAAGGTTAAGTTGGTAAAGGCGATCAGCTGGGCAATTTCAACAGGTGTTAAGCCCCAAAGTACATATAAGCGACAGCGAATAGCGCTTCCAGTAAACAAAGCGAAGCCAACTGTATTACTAATTGCGGCGCTTGTAAACGCAGTTAGAGCAATTTTTGGATAGGGTAAAGGATGGCGAATATACCCGCAAGCTAAAACATCATATGTAGTTAAGACTAAGTAATTGAGAATTGTAAATGCCAGTGCTAACAGTAAACTATTAATAGGAGCAGTCTTAAGACTATGCCAAATTTCTGGGATAGTATAGTGCTTCAGTTGTTTATTAATAGCCCATACACAGAGGCTGAAAAGCAACAGTCCTAAAAGCGGTAAGCCATATTTCGTGAGGCGTTTTAGCTGCATATAGGCAAGCAGAGGGAGTGAGTTGGATCGGGAACAAGCATGAAATGGTATGGTGGATTTTCCTACACTACTTACAGTATGCTTCTCTTTTTACACATGAGCTAAAAACAGCTATCACTATTTTCTTAAGAATACTTACTTCGGGTTATGTCCTTCATTAAGTCTATATAAAGATCGAGGTAAGGTGCATTATTCTGTAGAAGAACGTACCTTACCTCACTCTAAAGTCTCATTTATAAGGGTTTTTTTGAGTTGGGAATTTTGAATTTCTCCGAATTGATCTGCTGCATTGCTTCTTGAAACTGTATACCTACATATGAGAGAGAATCTACAGCATGTTTGTGGTCGTAATTCCAGCCATAGTTGGGGCCAGACAACCCATGACCACCCGGATACGTATAAAAGACGTTTTTTATACCCAATTTATTCAATGTTTGATGAAATCGTTCGCTGGAATTGAGAAATTCACCACCAACTAAATCATTAAGTCCTGCATCTAGATAAATACGTATGGCTTGACGTTGTTTTGGGGGAATTTGTTGTATAAAGACTTGGGGACTATTTTGGGGTCCGCTATCATCAGAAAAATAACCGATCTGACTGAAAAAAACATTAAAGTTATTGAGATGACGTAGCCCTATATTGAAAGCCCCCCAAGCACCAGATGAGAGTCCACCCATTGCCCAAAATTCTGGTTTATTCAACGTACGATAGCGTGTTTTCACGACAGTTACTAACTCTTCACCAATTAAGGTACTAAGTTTTCCGTGAGGTCCATCATAATAATCAGGGTCCCAAAAAGGACTGGAACCACGTTTATCATTACCATCTGGTGTAATCACAATAGATGGCGGTAATTTGCCACTTTTGTAGAGTTGAACTAATACCGGAATAATGCCAATTTTGTCTACCCAAGCACGTGCATCATCGTGTCCACCATGCAAAAGAAAAATAACAGGGTAGCGTTTGCTTGAATTGTGATTGTAGTCGGGAGGTAAAATGACACCATATCGCCGCACCTCACCCATTGCCTTGCTGTTAAAAGTTTCAAGCATAAACGTCATTTCACTGCCAGCAACATTTGTTGGTGGTGGATCTAGCTGGGGTGATCCCTCAATGAAGACATACCAGTATCCTGCACCTGCTAGCAATGTCAGTGTAGCAGCACCGATACCCGTAAAAATTTTCCAACGCTTTTTTGCAATTTCCATCAACTCAAAAAATTCTGGGAACTTTTGAGCAATCGGCGGCAACAGTTTTGAGTTATTTTAATGATTCATCAAACTAAATTTGATGAATCAGTTGTTTTTAACTGAATTTACAAATAGCGCGATCGCCTCTCCACATTGTACCGAAAATTATTGCCCTTCGCTTGCCTCAGCTATTAGTGAATCTTTCATTAGCCAGCATTTTACAAATTATTTAGAAATGTTGTCTGACTATCTTCATAAATGCAAATACAGCTTAGTTGAGTATGACGCAATCGCGTCCTTTTGTTTTTGCTTGAAACAGGGCTTTTTCAGCAGCCACGACTAAAGTTGACGGCTCTTTTTCATTTTCAGAAATCATACTAGCAACGCCTAAACTAACAGTTAAAACATTATTCATAAGACTGCTGCTACCAGAATATTCAAAAGGAATTGCTAAGGCTTTGATTTGCTCTCGGATTTTTTCAGCGATATGTACAGCAGTAGCACCATCTCCTTGAGTAAGAATAGCAAATTCTTCACTACTGTAACGAGCTGCTAACACCGAGCTTAGTTCATATTTATAATCTGTAGTTTGGGTTGTGCTTTTGAAGGAACTAGCATAGGAAAAGCTGCTATTACCGAGTAAGCGTCTTACGCAGTTACGGATAGCATAAGCGATTTGTCGCAAACAATCATCTCCTGCTGTGATTCCGTACATTTTATTGTAAATATTGAAATTGTCAATATTACATAGAATTAGCGAGAAGAAAGAGTGATCGCGAGCAGAGCGTTGCCACTCCATCTGTAGGTAAGTGTTAAAGTAGCGACGATTTGCTAACTGAGTCAGTTTGTCCAAGCTGGAGAGGAGATGCAATTGGCTTTGTGTCTCTATTTGTTCCTGCTTCGCATTCTCTAACTGCCTCCTTGTGTTAAGTTGCTCTCTAAAATAGAGACGATATAACTCGCAAGCAGGGTAAGCGCGATCTCCCTCCAGATTAATCAACCCCATATTTTGCAATTTATATGCCAGTACTGGCTCTAATTTCACGCTCTTGGGAGCGGCGATCACTTCATAAAAAGCAGCTTCCAGTTCTCTTTCCTCGATCAATGCTAATAAAGACTGTCTTAAATGCTCGTTATAGATTCCTGTTTCTGTTAGTGCTTGTTCCAAGATCTGCCCCAGATCCCGTTCTAATCCCCCCTTACCCACAAGGTGATACAAAGCTAGTCTAACCAGATAAGGATGTCCTCCTACCATTGCCATCAGCCTCTCAAGCTCGTTACCATCTGTCCAATCCAGTCCGTGACGTTGTGCCAAATCTTCTACTTGTTCTTTAGTGAATGGTGGTAACTTGATTGGCAAACCGATGTTAAATGGAGATTGAGTCAGTCTTAGGGGAGTCAGAATGGATGTTGAGTAACCAAGAACAAAGCGAAGTTTTTGCCAAATTTCCACACGTTTAGCTTGTTCGTACCAGGAGCGCAGCAGTGGTAAAAAGTCTCCGGCAATTTCTGGATATTCAAATACCCAATCAACTTCGTTCAATGCTATGACTAGAGGACTAGACAAAGCAGGAAGTAAATACATTTGAAAATACAGAGAGCAGCTTACTTTACTGCCCATCTCCTCATCCCAATAATCATTGAGTTTTGGTTCTAAACCTAACTCACGACTGAGATTCGCACAAAACCACCGCAAAAACTTATCAAGATTGGCGAATATTGCTTTGTCTGCTTGCTGAAAATCTAGACTCACAGTACTGTAACCCAAAGTTGTTGCGTGAGTAAGAATCCGTAGAATTAAGGAGCTTTTCCCCATTTTCCTAGGAGCTTTAATGCAGATCACACTTCCTGGTGTGGCGATTTCTCTGCAAGCAAGTTCCTCAGTTGGTGGACGCTTAATGTATAATCTAGAGTTAACGGATACTGGACCATTAGGAAATTCTAGGGATATAGCAGTGGCTGTATGGTTAAATTCTTTAATTAACTGCTGCTGCGTTTTGGTAGAACGACGAGGTTCAACACAGGCGCGGAAGTTGGATTTGTTAATCGGTTCTTGCCAAAAGTCACTGAGCATTTGCCATAAATGAGAAGCTACTTTCCTAACTCGCTCTTCTCCGTAGTGCGCTTCATGTGCTATACTGGTGTAAGTTTTTCCATCCCATGAAGAGCGTAAGACTACCTCTTGTAGAGGAGTCAAAGTGGTGAGAAGGCTTGCTTTCAGTAACAGTACGACTTCATCTATCGTCATTTGTTATCAACTCTATTTTTTAAAATTTTTCTTTTGAAAGCTCTCTTTGTAAAAAAGTTTAGGTTGTGAGAATTGATTATACTGTAGCCTCCGTTGTCTAGGTAAGAGATAGCTTTAACAAAACAAGCTACAAAACACTATTGACAATTTCCGGAAAACGTGAGTTTATGACCAGACATAAACTCATAGCTTTTATAAAACAAACTTTTACGAGTTTTTTAGCAGTTTTGAGTAATTTTATATACTTTGTTCTAAATATATTTAGATGGTAGACAGACAAAAAGTAGCCTTTTTTTTTGAGAGGATGATTTTAACAGTCAGAAGACAAGTTACATTATTCTGTTTACGTATCTCCAAGTTCAATCCAAATTAGTGATATCGCCATATTTAAGCTGCAAGGCAAACAAAATTGCAAACCTTGCCTCGTCGTTAACCTTGACTTGCTACGAGTTCAAAAGTTGTGAACTCAGCACGTTCTACTTTGTTGAATCCCCAGGGTGCTAAGACAGCTTCAAGAGAGAGAAGCATAGGACATCTTTCTTACAATACCAGTAGCTATGCATACTAAAGAACCAGTAACCCATCAGTTGGAAGCTCAAACACCACAAAGCATCCAAAAAACAACAGAGTGGGATGAATCCGGGAGGCCAGTGCAAATGATGGAAACTCATAAGGATCTAAAAAATGACAAATTTACACCAATTACACCGCAGCAAACAAAGCGGGATAGACTTTTGTCATCTACTCTTAAGCGCATTCACTCTTGTTCTCGATTAGAGACAATATTACAAGCTATCGTCGAGGATGTACGGCAGTTTTTACAAACTGAGCGAGCTATAATTTTCAGTTTTGACTCTCAAGGTGATGGAGCAGTGGCTTTTGACTCTGTGGCAGAGGGTTTGACATCACTTGTTTCCATCGCCAATAAAGATTTAAACTGGTGCCGCTATAAAGTTACACAAGAAATTGAGGAAAATATTTCAAATGCATCTCACACATTTAGAGAGGATGGGGTAAAAGCCAGTTTAGCTATTCCTATCGTTTTAAAAGAAGATAAAAGTGAAGTTTTTGATTCGATCCACGATTCCAAATCCGAAATTAAAAATAGTATATGGGGACTGCTGATTGTTCATGATGAGCGCAGTTGTCTTTTTTGGCAAGATTGGGAGATAGAATGTCTCAAACAAATCAGTCTCCAAATTGCGATCGCCATCAAGCAAAGCCAATTATTTGAACTCGTTCAAACAGAAGTGGCATCAAGGCAATTTGCCGAAGCTATATCTCATGAAAAATCACATCAGAGCGAGAATGCCCTCTCAGATCTGAAATATGTTCAAGAGCAGTTGTTACAAAATGAGAAAATGGCTAACCTCGGTCAACTTGTGGCTGATATGGTTCACGAAATTAATAATCCCCTTAACTTTATTCACGGCACTCTACATCCGGCAAACCAATACGCAGAAGAATTAATTCAGTTAATTGAACTTTATCAGTATCGTTATCCCACATCTGAGTTAGTCAAGTCCTCTGGACTTCAAAGCCTCGATATAGATTTCATGAAAACCGACTTCCTGAAATTGCTATGGTCAATGCAATCTGGGTTTGAACACATTAAAGAAATTGTTCTTGCCTTACATAATTTCTCACGTTTTGACGATAATCAGATAAAGAAATTCGACATGCATGAGGGACTTAACAGTGTTGTCAGAATTTTACAGAATCGCTTAAAAGAACAGATAGAGAGACCAGGAATTCAGGTAGTTAAAGAGTTCGGAAATTTGCCATTAGTAGAGTGTTATCCGGGAGAAATAAATCAGGTATTTATGAATATCTTGACTAATGCTATTGATGCTTTAGAAGAAAGAATGAAAGTAGATCACTCTTTTCCTCCCCAGATTTTAATTCGTACAGAAATCATCAGTAGACATTTGTCCTTAGTAGGCAATAATAAATCTCAAAAAAGTGTGGAAAGAGAATCAAAGAAACACAAAGTCGTAATTCGCATTTCTGACAATGGTAAAGGTATTCTCCCTCACGTTCAGAGACATATATTTGAACCATTTTTCACTACTAAACAAGATGGAAGAAAAGGGATAGGGCTATCGATTAGCGAGAAAATTATTGTTGAAAAACATCAAGGAAAGTTGAAATGTAACTCCAGGATAGGTCAAGGCACAGAGTTTGTCATTGAAATGAATTCAAAAGCAAAACACTATGCCGATATCAGAAAACATGCTAGCTTTTAGGTAATAGCGATTAGCTGTTAGCTAATTATTGCTAATCGCTAATGGCTAATTGCTAATTACTAATTATGAATTTTTTTGATAAGTTGAGTGGGGCGATCGCATTAAATCAAAGCTTACTATTTGTAGGACTCGATCCCAATCCAGAGATGATCCCCAGTCGTTACGCATCTTCTGACATCATCGCTAGCTTGTGGGATTGGTTGCAATTTGTCATTTCGGAAACATCTGATAAAGTCTGTGCCTATAAACCTACACTTGGCTTTTACGAAGCCTTAGGTACTCCGGGTTTAGAGCTTTTGTCTAAAGCTCTAGCAACCGTTCCCGCCCACATTCCAATTATTTTAGATGCCAAATACAGTGACTTAAACACGAGTACTATCCTCGCCCAGACTGTGTTTGTAGACTGGGGTGTTGATGCCATCACGTTGAATCCCTATGCAGGACAAGATCTCGTAGCACCGTTTTTAGTTTACCCTGGCAAGGCAGCGTTTGTTTTATGTTGTACTTCTAATCCTGCTGCTGTGAAGTTACAGCAATATTCCACAAACACAACTGAATTACCCCTTTACCTACAAGTGGCAAAGGAATCTAGAAATTGGGGAACTCCAGAACAATTAGGGTTGGAAGTAGGAACGACACAGCCAGATATTTTGGCACGTATTCGTGCAGTTGCTCCCGAACGTCTTATCATGGCTCGTAGCATCTGGGCAGAAGGTGGCAACTTAGGCAAAATTTTAGCCGCAGGTTTGAGTGTCAATGGTGATAATCTGCTGATTCCTGTACCTCTAGATATGTTAGCTGAAGATGTGTCACCACAAGTTCAGTCTTTGCAGGCAGAAGTTAATCAACTGAGAACAGAAATTACGTACGATCCTTCTGGTTGTTCTCTATGGATACCTGATGTTTGTTTTTTAAATCAGCATCCCTATCAGGATTTGATTTTGCAACTTTATGATGTTGGCTGTATTATGTTTGGCAACTTTGTCCAAGCGTCAGGAGCGACATTTCCTTATTATATCGATCTACGCAAAATCATTTCCAATCCCCAAATTTTTAATTTAGTTCTCAATGCTTATGAGGATGTTTTGAAAACTCTGACGTTTGATAGGATAGCAGGTATTCCCTACGGTTCTTTACCTACTGCGACTGGTTTGGCTTTGCGTCTTAATTGTCCCATGATTTTTCCTCGTAAAGAAGTTAAAGCCCACGGAACTAGGAAGTTGATTGAGGGTAATTTCCATCCTGGTGAAACTGTTGCTGTGGTGGATGATATTCTCATTAGTGGAAAAAGTGTGATGGAAGGAGCGGAAAAGTTAAAATCTGTAGGCTTAAAAGTGAATGATATTGTGGTGTTGATCGATCACGGAAAAGGAGTAAAAGACAAATTACAAGAAAATGGTTATCGGGGACATGCGGTGTTAACTGTGTCGGAAATTGTAGATACCCTCTACCAAGCAGGACGAATTAACGAAGAACAATTCAATGCCTTTTCCGAAGTGTAGTGTGCCTGTAGTTCTTTCCTAAAACAAATTCATTTTTATAAAATTATCTTATGCATTACAATTTGTAGTTTTGCTGTATTCACTTTGTATGCAAGAGGCGATCAAATAGCCTCTAAATAAGAATTCAGTAGACAAAAGTTGACAACGAGTACAAGTAACCATCATGAAGTTGTAAAACCGTACAATATTTGTCATTGATTATCTGTAGGCTTTTAACCTTTTTTTTATTACATCTCTGACAACTTTAAGTCAGGTTTGATACTCGTTGCCGCTACTCTATGCGACTTAAATCGGCGCTACATTCCCTGTGCAGTTTGCCCATGGATCGATTTGATACGCAGAGCATTAATCAACGCGGTCAATGCCGGCGGCGTCTGGCGGCAGCTTGGATAATAAAGGTAGTAGCCGGGAAAGGTTGGACACCATTCTGCCAAGACCTGGATCAGCCGACCCTCAGCAACATGGTCAGCAATTTGGTCCTCGTAGAGATACGCAATTCCTTGTCCCGCTAAGGCAGCAGCTAGAATTAGATCGCCGTCATTGAAGATGAGAGGTCCATCGACCCTAACCTGAAACGATCGCCCGTCTTTCTCAAACTCCCAAGGATACAAACCTCCAGCTGTTTTCAGCCGATAGTTGATACAGCGATGTCCGGCGAGGTCTTGCGGTGTGTTTGGTACGGGGTAGTCAGCAAAATATGCTGGCGACGCGATGATTGCCGCTCGGACATCCGGTCCGACCCGCACTGCAATCATGTCTTTGGCGATCTGCTCACCAAACCGTATACCAGCATCATAACGGCTCGCGACAATGTCTGTCAGTCCGTCGTCTATTGTAATCTCGACGCGGATATCCGGATGCTGCTTGAGGAAACCGGGCAACACGGGCCATACTACAGTGGTCGCTGCTTGCTTGAACGTGGTAATTCGTACGCTCCCCGCAGGCTTGTCACGCAGCCCACTTAGGGCTGTCAGCTCGGCGCTAATGTCCTCGAGGGCAGGTCGCAAAGTCTTTAACAGTCGCTCGCCGACCTCAGTCGTCGAGACGCTCCGGGTCGTTCGCGCCAACAATCGCAAACCAAGACGGTCTTCGAGCGCCTTCATTGCGTGGCTCAAGGCAGATGGGGACATACCTAACTTCGACGCAGCGCGCGTAAAGCTCATCTCGTCGGCAACCACCACGAATGCGGCCAAGTCGTTCAGTTCGTCACGCTTCATTGCTGCATGAGTTTCACAAGTTTATGCTGATTATACCATCTATTCAACAGATTGCAGACGATATATACTCGGCGGTACGTAGCTTACAAAGAGGAACAAAAGCAAATGCGTTACAATCAGCTTGGTCGTACGGGCCTGCTCGTGTCCGAGCTATGCCTAGGCACTATGACCTTCGGGGGCGGCGAAGTCTGGAGTAATATCGGGGAACTCCAGCAGTCAGAGGCGGATCAGCTAGTCGGCCGCGCCTTAGAAGCTGGTATCAACTTCATCGATACGGCGGACATATATTCCTTCGGTCAATCCGAGGTGATCACAGGTGCCGCCTTAAGGAACCTCGGCGTCAAGCGCACCGATGTCGTACTTGCAACCAAAGCATACGGTGCGACTGGTCCTGGTCCTAATGATCGCGGTGCTTCACGCGGCCATATCATGGATGCTGTCAAAGCAAGCCTGAAGCGCCTCAGTACCGATTACATCGACCTCTACCAGATGCACGGGTTCGATTCCGTGACGCCTGTTGAGGAGACGGTGCGGGCACTCGACGACCTTGTACGCCAAGGCCTAGTGCGCTATGTCGGCTGTTCCAATGCACGCGCCTGGCAGGTGATGAAGGCGATCGGCATCGCGGAAAAGTTCGGCTGGGCGCGGTTTGAGAGCTTGCAGGCCTATTACACTCTAGCTGGGCGTGATCTCGAACGTGATATCGTCTCAATGCTGAACGATCAGAAAGTCGGCTTGCTCGTATGGAGCCCGCTCGCGGGTGGCATGCTTTCTGGCAAGTTCGGACGCGACCAAACTGCCCCCGATGGCGTACGCCGCGCCAGCTCAAATTTCCCGCCAATTAACGAGACCCGTGCCTTTGACTGCATCGACGCCATGCGCCCGATCGCCGCAGCGCATGGGGTGTCGGTCGCGCAGGTCGCGCTTGGTTGGCTGCTCCACCAGAGCCATGTAACCTCGGTAATCGTCGGCGCAAAGCGGCTCGAACAGCTCGACGACAATATCGCGGCGACGACGCTAAAGCTCTCCGGTACCGAGATAGAGACCTTGAACGCAATCAGCGCCCTTCCTGCTGAATATCCCGGCTGGATGTTCGAGGCCTTTGTCGATCAGCAGCGCTTTCCGGATTGAGACTCTTGCAGCACATGAGCTTTATTAATCAAGACAAAACACTTCCACGGACTTTGTTATTCCAGTCACAGGAGATCCAAACCCCCATGAGCCTTACCGCCTTCCGCACCCTCGGCCGCTCCGGATTGATCGTCAGTCCGCTCGCCCTCGGCACCATGACCTTCGGCAAACCGGAATGGGGTTCGCCCGATGAGGTCTCCGAGGCTATCTTCCATGCCTACGTCGATGCCGGCGGCAACTTTATCGACACCGCCGACGTATACGCGAAGGGCCGCAGCGAAGAGCTGATCGGTGGCTATATCGCTGACCGCAGTCTGCGCGACCAACTTGTGCTAGCTACTAAGTTCACCTTTCACGGCGGTGAACCAAGCAACGTGAACGCCGGCGGCAACGGTCGCAAGAACATGTATCGTGCACTTGAGGGCTCGCTTCGCCGACTACGCACTGACTACGTCGATCTCTACTGGATGCACGCCTGGGATATGGTCACGCCCATCGAAGAGGTTCTGCAGTCACTCGGCGACCTGGTGCGTGCCGGCAAGATCCGCTACTTCGGCTTCTCGGACGTACCCGCCTGGTACGCCACCAAAGTAGCCACGCTGGCTTCGGCCCACGCCATTCCCGGTCCCATTGCCCTGCAACTTGAGTACTCCCTAGTCGAGCGCAGCATTGAGCGCGAACACATGCCTGCCGCTCGCGAGTGTGGTCTCGGTATCTGCCCGTGGAGCCCACTTGCAGCTGGCTTTCTCGCCGGCAAGTACCAGCGAGAAGGCGAGGGTGCAACCGGGCTGGGACGGCTCACCGGCAACAATCCCTTCGGGAACCAGAAGTTTACCGATTGGAACTGGCGCGTACTTGATGCCCTTCGGACGATGGCCGAGCAGGTTAACCGCCCTCTGGCGCAGGTCGCCCTCGCCTGGGCCTCAGCGCAGCCCGGCATTACCTCACTCCTCCTTGGCATCAAAAAGCTCGAGCAGCTCCATGACAACTTGGCCTCGCTGGACATCCGCCTCACTCCCGAACAGCTCCTTTCGCTAGACAAGAGCAGTGCGCTCGTCCCAGCCCACCCCTACTCAATCTTTACTTCCGAGGTGAACCGCAGCCTCTTCGGCGGCGCAACCGTTCAGGGCTGGCGATAGCCATTTTCAGCGCCTTTAGGTCCTGTGTCTCACCCTTCGGGCGACCAAATATTGGCAGAGGGCATTCGTCTGGAGGCAGTTTCGGTATTGATTTGCACTCGCTCACTACCGAAACTGCTCCTCCTCCCACACATTGGGGGACAGTGTTAGCCAAGAAAGAGAAGTTTCTTACAACTCCTACGCGGATTGCTATAGCACTCATCTGGCAATTCTTACGAATCAGATAGAATTACTGCTTTGAAGCTTGTTTATTTAGCCGTTTCTTATCAAAATAATGCTGATGTTCTTCTGTTGCTAAGAAGTAATCACTCTTCTGCACAATCTCCGTCACAATATCTTTTTCAAATTTGCCAGATGCCTGAAGCTTTGCCTTGGATTGCTTCGCCGTTTCTTCTTGCTGGGCATTGTGGAAAAAGATCACAGATCTGTACTGTTCGCCTCTATCTGGCCCTTGGCGGTTAAGCGTTGTTGGATCGTGGATATCCCAAAACACTGCCAGCAAGTCGTCATAACTCACGTATTGTGGATCATACTCTACTTGCACAACCTCAGCGTGACCCGTAATCCTCGACAACACATCTAGATAGCACGGGTTGGGAAAATGCCCTCCCATATAGCCGACGGAAGTTGAGACAACTCCCTCTACTTTGCGAAATGCTGCCTCGACGCCCCAAAAACAGCCAGCGCCAAATGTTGCCTTTTCCATTTTTGTGATGCACTTTAGGGGAAAACAAGAGAATTCTACTAAAAGGTAGCATTGATAATACACCACATTGTAAGGGCGAACAGCCCTGACGCTCGAAGACTCGCTAACGCTGCGTTAGCGTTCGCCCCTACTAATACCACAAAACCCAGTCAAAAGGTTGACCGGGCTTTTTACAGTTCTTAGCGCTCAAGAAATTGATTTCGTTAAAAGTAGGTAAACTAAACAACTAGGGTTGACATGACGGCGAGTAAATTCAGCATCTTCGCGTTTTTCCGCTTTAGAATTTGGCTTCGCTTTTTGACTCTGGCGCTGTGCCACTCCAACCATTATGCTGATATTTACTTGGGCTTATGACAGGAGGACACTTAGTCATTTGCCCTTTTTGGGTTAAAGTTTTTGTTTGGTGTCCTACTTAATTAATTTATCAAAGGAATGAGTTGTCGCAACCCTTTCTTTACCGAAGTTTACAAGTTGTTTAACTTCTCAATAAGTAGGTAAACAATTAGCAATTAGCTATCAGTCATTTGTTGACTTATTTGCACAACCTTTTTATAAAAGACGGCTAATTGCTAACTCATTAATTCCACATGACAGCATTATCGTCTAGATGATCGGTGACAATCCGCCCGATCGCATCAATTTCTTGAACTTCGGCAGCAGAGAGTTGAACCGATTCTGCTTGTGCATTTGCTGTCGCTTGTTCAGCGTGACGCGCACCAGCGATCGCCAGAGATTGGGGTTGGGCAATCAACCATGCTAGCGCTAATTGGGCAAGGCTACACTGATGGCGATCAGCAATCGGCTTCAGTTTAGTTAGAGCTTGTTGAGCGCGTTCGTAATTTTCTCCTTGAAAGAGCTTGTTTTTAGCACGGTTATCTTGTGGATCGAATTTATGATCCGGAGCAAATTTACCTGTCAACAATCCCTGTGCTAAAGGTGAATAGGCAAGGATGGAGATATTGTTTTCGATACAATATGGTCCAGCGTCTTTTTCTACCTGTCTCCAGAATAATGAATAAGGAGGTTGTAGACTATCGATACGTCCGTACTTAGCTGCTTCTTCAAGTTGGACACTAGAAAAATTGGAAACACCTATCGCTCGAATTTTCCCCTGCTCTTTCAAGTGGTTTAATGCGCCCATTGTCTCTTCAATTGGCACAGTTTCAGTATTGAATACACCAGAGGGCCAATGAATTTGGTAAAGTTCAATGCGATCTGTTTTCAAGTTTTTTAACGAGCGATCGCACGCCTCAATGACTTGCTCGTACTTTAAATGATTGGCAAAAACCTTTGTCGCATACTCCACAGAGTCTCGCACATCAGACAAAGCTTCTGCAACAATCTGCTCTGAGTGTCCATCACCGTAAACTTCTGCTGTGTCAACTGTGGTGATTCCAGCTTCAAATGCTGCGCGGATCGCTTTAATCGAGTCTGCATCCTCAATTCCCACCCACATTTTTTTTCCTGCTTGCCAAGTTCCCATCAGGATGGGTGTGATTTGCACGTCCGATTTACCTAAGCGGCGCTTTTCCATATTTATAAGTTCTTAATATTCTGCAACTCTTACGTTAACAAGGGATTCCATACTTTTTTACCTGTCACTAGATAGAGAACAGTTAAACGTTTGACAAAATCAATTTTAGATAATGGTTGCCCGGATGCCCGGAGTCGTTGGGTTTGATACGCCCAGCTTCCAATATCGAACAAATCGAAAATCTGGCAACGCCCAATGCTCAAGCTCATGAGGATGTAGGTGACTGAGTTCTCCACATTGCCCTTTTAAGTGCGAGTATGATACTATTACAAAGTCAGTCGAAAAGTTAAAACCTACCCGTAGACTGCGGGAAAGCAAATGCCAAAGACTCGATTTAACGAGATTTTTAGCACATGATACTCTACAAAGTTAATCAGCATTGCTGACGGCTGATAGTTTGATGGTTAAATACTGATTAAATCAGTGTGTGAGGGCAATATTGCCAAAAAGATTTTCAACCAACACAGAATAGAATTGACTCATACTTTTCATGCACTTAAAGAATGGGCAGTTGCCGTCAACGCCCTTGAATCGGGTAAAACAATTATGCTCCTTCGCAAAGGAGGTATTCATGAGCGGAGTGGACGTTTCCAAGTTGCCCAAGAGCAGATTTTGCTCTACCCAACTTATGAGCATCAACAGTCTTTTCTACTTAAACCCGAATATGCTCACCTTGTGCATCCGGTAACATCAGGTTGGCATCCGGAAACAGTTCGTATCGGTAGTTGGGCGGAAATTACCGATATCTTCCCAGTCACTGAGGAGTCAATTGTCAACGCTTTGCTACCCTTCCATATTTGGAACGAATATTTTATTAGCGATCGCTTGAAATGGAAACCACGTCATCCACTCTATATTTTACTACTGCGAACTTATAAACTACCATTTGTGCAGGAAATTCCCTATCGTACTGAATACAGTGGATGCAAATCATGGATTAATTTAGCAAATGAAATTAACTTACAAGGAGCAGAATTAGTTTTGTCTGATTCTACCTACACTCAGTTAGTTGCAGAAATTAGGGACATTGTCTCCCAGCGATCGCATTCTTCTTTCGCATAAAAAAGTAGTTATAGACACATACATCTTTGTAAACTACAGATAAGATTATAGTAGGCATTCAGCTATCAGCCGCAGAGTTGAATGTTTACACACTACATCAACACATAGGCATATTGTCCTGATGTCTGTTTGTTATAGGAATTCTGAGTTCTGATTGTCTTATTCCCTAAATGTAAAGAATGACTTGACAAAATATCGTCAATATGCATTCAAACGAAAACAGAAAGGAGTTTGCAATGTATCGACAAATGTGCTGGATATCAAAAACTGGTGAAAGTGGGGAAAAAATTTTGCATTTGCAGACGGCACCCAATCAACCTTGGCGTCCTTACACAGCTTTTCCGCAATTTGCAGTCCCAGATTACCAGATACCTGGCGGTTCTAAAGGTTGGGCAACTTACCAAAAGTTGTTAAAAGCAGGCTGGGTTTTGATTAAGAGCGCCAATGCAAACGCAGCGATCCCGACGTTAGAGTTGGAAGTTAGTAGTTCGGAGTCGTAAAGAAGCTTGTGGCGTATCTATACAAAAGATAAACTATTCCCTCTAGTCCTTCAAGTCTCCTAACTCTTCACTTCCAGCAGCGCCTTCACCACGCGCATCTGCGGCTCCTTCTAAGGTGAGATCTGGTGTAACGACAATTGCATTCGCATTACCCCAAGGTTCAGTTTGCTTAATTTTGTGTCCTCGGCGTTGCAATTCAGTCAGGGTGAGAGCATCTAAACCGAGTGGTTCCACTCTTAATTCATCTGGTAACCATTGATGATGTATGCGCGGAACAGAAACAGCTGCGCCAGCATCCATGTTGTATTCAAGTACATTCAGAATAACTTGCAGCACTTGAGTGATGATAGTGCTACCACCAGGTGTACCAACTACTGCAAGGGAAGAGCGAAATTTATCTGTTGAGGCAAGCAGGGGGGGCAGAGGATGCAGGGGATGCAGGGGAGGAAAAAAGGGCTTATTCGAGCAGTATTGCAGGTGTACCAACGACCATTTTGAGGCGTCCGTTTTCCGTGATATAGCAGTTGCCAGGTTTCTTAGGACATCAACTAATGATAAAACACGGAAACCACGGGATTTTCAAGCCTGCTCCCTGCTCCCTGCTATAATTGTGGGCGTCATGCTGGATAGAGGCGTTTTACGCGGTGCGATCGCATTTGCCTCGTTACCCACAAGTCCGAACCCATTCGGCACCCCAGGCGCTACAGCAAAGTCATCCATTTCATCATTCATTAAAATACCAGTTCCTGGTGTCACTACCCCAGAACCAAAGCCTTGATTAACTGTGAAAGTTAGGCTGATAGCATTACGTTGTTCATCGACAACATTTAGATGCGCTGTTTCTGGTGATTCATACACTGGACGCAAGACATGGGTATGCTGGAACCGCGTCTCGGCTCCTCCCAGTCTACGCCTCATATCTCCTTGATTAACTTGACTAAACTGTAGTAATGTGCTTTCGTCAACTGGCTTGACTTCACTAGAGGGTTTAGCCCTATCCATACTAATTTCTTGACGGCGTTTTTTAGCATAGGCAGGGCTGATAAGTTGTGTTACAGGGTTTTTCACGAAATCAGGATCGCCTAAATATTGTGAGCGATCAGCGTAAGCAATTTTCATTGCTTCTGTGAGCAAATGTAGCGCGTCAGGGTGATTGTATCCTAAAGATAATAAATTGGTGTCCCCAATAATATTTATGATCTCCAATAGGAGAACGCCTCCTGATGAAGGAGGCGGCATCGAACAAATATTTGCTTTGCGGAAATTGCCACAAACAGGAGTGCGCCAAATAGGTTTGTAAGATCTCAAATCTTCAAGAGTGATTAAACCACCATTTTTCGCCATGTCAGAGGCGATCGCCCGTGCAATATCTCCGGTGTAGAAACTTTGGGGATTCTCGGCAATTTTGGATAAAGTCCGTGCCAAGTCTCGCTGCACCAGCCTTTCACCAGGACGAATCAATTCGCCATTGCGAATGAAAACTTCTTTTGCTGCCGGATAATTAAGAATCGCCGATTTGCGTGCCTTGTAAGCCGCTATCGAACGCCAAGTCGGTTCTTCACCAAGAATAAAACCATTCTAAGCAAGAGCGATCGCTGGCTGAACCAACACTCGCCAAGGCAACTTTCCATATCGGCGATGAATTTCATATAATCCAGCCACTGTTCCCGGTGTCGCCACTGCCAAATAACCGTCAACACTCGCATTGGGACGCACCTTGCCTTGTGCATCCAAATACATATTTTTTCTTGCTTTGAGAGGTGCGCGTTCACGAAAATCTAGTGCTTTGATTTCGCCGTTTTGTAAACGTAACAGCAAAAATCCGCCACCACCAATTCCTGCAGAAAAAGGCTCCACCACAGAAATGACTAAGGCTGTCGCTACTGCGGCATCAACAGCATTGCCACCCTTGCGTAACATTGCAGCTCCCGCATCACTTGCCAAGGAATGAGCCGAAACCACCATCCCCTTTTTCGTGCGTAGAGGCGGTATGACACTAGCAGATGTATTTTTCGGAGTGCCAAACAGCAAGACAGAAAAACACATATAAAATACGAATATTGAAAACCGCGTGCATCGGTCAAAAACACGCATGTGATGTTTCCTTATATATAGTTGTATAACAGTCCTATCTAACATATCCGTAAATTATTTACCTTCAAAAGTAAAATATCTTACATTTTCGGCGCATTATTGTAAGTAGATCGACACAGAAAAACCAAACGATTGAGTTTATATAAAGGCTCGTAGTTGCGCTTCAGCGCATTGGACATCTTCGGAAATGACGTAGAAGCGAACGGCAATTCGCTTTTACATCATTTTCTGGAGACGTCTACTGTTTTCAGGACTCCTCCAAAAGATCGTCGCTATATAAAGGATGGCGATCGCTAAAGCTTTTGCATAAGTCCTGACGTCTGAGAAATAGATACTGTTAAACGCTTTAATTATTTAATGAGACTATGTAGTTTGAGCGCTATTTTACTTTGTGATTGGGGAGCTTCAGTACGTGTCCAAACAAATGCCGAAAATCCAAGTCAAAAATGCTAGAAGATTGTTGTCCTGGACTTTAACAATAGCAGTAGCAGCTCTATTCGTAAACATTCCTAACAGTATAGGGCAATCCCAGCTACCACAGTCAGCAGAACAAAGAGCAGCTTTAAAAGAAGCTACTGAGTTAAATCAACAGGTTATTCAGTTGTACAAGGAAGGGAAATATAGTACAGCTATTCCTTTGGCAGAGCGCTCACTCCAGATTAGAGAGAAAGTACTGGGTAAAGAACATCCGGATGTTGCACGTAGCCTCAACAATTTGGCTGAACTTTACGAAGCACAGGGGAGCTATCAAAAAGCCGAACCTTTATTTCAGCGCTCACTCCAGATTAGAGAGAAAGTACTGGGTAAAGAACATCCGGATGTTGCACGTAGCCTCAACAATTTGGCTGCACTGTACAAAGCACAGGGGAACTATCAAAAAGCCGAACCTTTATATCAACGCTCACTCTTGATTTGGGAGAAAGTACTGGGCAAAGAACATCCGGATGTTGCAATTAGCCTCAACAATTTGGCTGCACTGTACAGTGCACAGGGGAAGTATCAAAAAGCC
>JAQYWO010000048.1 GCA_029379215.1 Rhizonema sp. PD37 | reverse complement strand
CATAATAATTTTCTTATCTCTTTTGATAGAAGCAATAATACACTCTAAAGACAGAGCCGTTTGGGAAAAAGCAAAAGTTATTATGGTGAAAATTCAAGATAAAAAAGCAGTAAAAGTTAACTTTTAACTGTTAACAGCCTAAACGATTGTTTAATCAATCAATTAGGATTGCTATGGAAACTCAAGAATTCTTTGGAGAATATTCTAGTACAAAGTACCGTTAAAACTTAAAAGAGTTAAGCGGTAATTAGGGTCATCGCTAACCGCTCATAGCTTTTATCAACATTATTTTAGGAAATATCAATACTCATGGCTAACCAAAACGATTCCCAAAACTATAACGGTGAAATTCGACAAGATTCGTATAACCATGCTGAGGGTCATACTCACACTAATGTAACACGAGTAGAAGAAACCATTAGTAACAGCACTAACGCTCCTAACTCTGAATCTTATAAAGATGGCTACGTTCAAGGTGTTGTCTCAGAACAAAGTTTAACTGAACGAGATGAAAATAATGCTTCACGGGGATTGCTGATTGGCATACTTGTCACTGGATTAGCAGGCTTGACTGCTGCTGCAGTCTTCTTCCTCAACCAGCGTGATCATGAACCCGCAATGAACACTGTCGCACCTGCCCCAGTCGTCGTTCCTCAAAAGCCAAGCCCCAAGCAAACGACGATAATTGAAAAAACTAAAGAGGTTCCAGTACCAGTTTTGGTTCCCCAACAGCAAGCCCCAGCACCAACTGTAACGGCACAACCTCAAAGACAAAACATTAATATTTCTATTCCCACATCAAAGCCGTCTGCGGAAAAACCCGCAACTTCAACGCAGACATCCCCGACTCAGTCTAAGAGCCGGAGTGATAGTAGTTCAACGGCTAGTCCGAAAAGCGATAGCACTACCTCAACTCCAACCACTAGCCCGAAAAGCGATAGCACTACCTCAACTCCAACCACTAGTCCGAAAGGCGATAGCACTACCTCGACTCCAACCACTAGTTCTAAAAGCGATAGCACTACCTCGACTCCAAGCACTAGTCCGAAAAGCGATAGCACTACCTCGACTCCTAGTTCTAGTACATCAAGTCCAGAGGATTCCACATCTAGCAATGGTTCCGGAAATACTGGTGTAAATAGTACTGACAATTCGGCTAAATAACAAACAATTGTAAAGTGAAAATTTTGTAGAGACATTTCAAACAGTGCGTCTCTACAAACGAATCAGGTTAACGTGTCATTCTTCGATCATTAACGGCACGAGTGCTGATTACTAATCATTATTGTTTCTGAGAGCGAATTTCGGAGATGACTGAGGTGGCTGGAAAGCGTTTTTGAAATGATTCCGCTAGCGAGACATTGATTTTCTTAAAAATCTGAGCAAACTTTTTAACTTCTTGAGGAGTTAGGTTGAATTCGGTTAAGTCGAGTATAGCTTCGGCATCAACTAACACAACTTCATCACTTTCAGAAATTTCCACTGCAATTAAAAGGCTTTCGACAGCAACAAGTTTATCTAAATAACTTTCCATATATTTTTGATAATTTTTGATAAGATATTTGTCAGTATGTGTTCATAAGTGTGCATTTTCCATCTAACTTGAGATATATCTCCATTGGATAAACAACAAATGTCGTTCTTTTAGGGAGACTAAAGCTACATACCAGACAGTGGGCGAAGCTGGATAATTACCACGTTTACTGAATATGTATCCAGATTCAGTATTTACAGACTCCGTTGATCAACTCATCGTACCTGTGAGTGCTTTCTGTGCTTACAGCTCTATTGCTGGGTATTAAATAGGTTTAAGATTTGTCTGATTGCCCATTATCCAAAATTTGCAGCTATGAGTGAGTAATATCCAGGCGACGCTGAACTGAGGACTATCGTAATCGGCAGTAAAAAGAATGCCAACCGATACATCAAGTAAGTGGGCAAAAATAAATTTACTCCCTTCCCTGTGTAAGATTATTTATCTTTTTTACCTTCTTTCTCTGCGTCCTTGGCGTCTAAAGCCCTTGTCCTGACGGACACGCTACGCGAACGGGCATGGCTGCGCTAAGGCGGTTTATCTAACCAGTATTCTCCTCACGGCAAAGGAGTAAGAGCGTACCCCTTCGGAGATGCCGCAGGCTAGACAGCGCAACGCAACTAAGAGCCAATTTTAGAGATTTTACATTTTGTTATATAGTTGTAAATTTTCCCACCCACGGACTTAAATCAAATTAACATCCCAGCAATACAAGCAGTTATAAAACCCGCGAGCAATCCGCCAAACATTGATCTGATTCCCATACGTGCTAAATCATGTTGACGCTCTGGCGCGATTCCAGTGATTCCGCCGATGGTAATTCCAATTGAGCCTATATTGGCAAAATTACATAGAGCATAAGTCGCAATAATGACTGCTCTTTGGGAAATTTGATGCTTCTCTATCAACGTTTTCAAATCTAGGTAAGCGAGAAACTCGTTGAGAATTGTCTTTTTACCCAATAATGCCCCTACTTGTGCGCAGTCTGCCAAAGGTACGCCCATCAACCACGCTACAGGTGCCATCACAAAAGACAAAATCCACTCTAATGATAAGGAACGCAAACCAACAATCGCTCCTAACCATCCCAATAGCGCATTCACTGCAGCTACCAACCCTAAAAAAGCTAGAATCATCACCCCGACATTAACTGCCAGTTTTACACCATCCAACGCTCCTGTGGTAGCAGCATCAATAACGTTGACGTAAGTTGTTTTCACATCGATTTTGACATTACCTGCAGTGTCGGAGACTTCTGTTTCCGGATAAAGTAGTTTTGATACCACTAACGATACAGGTGCAGTCAGAAAGAAAGCGGCAATCAAGTGTTCTTTTGGTAAACCAAAGGATAAGTAGACTCCCAAAACTCCACCTGCAATTGTGGCAAAACCGCCCGTCATCACAGCATAGAGTTCTGATTGCGTCATTCTGAGTATATAAGGTTTTACCATCAACGGTGACTCAGTAGGTCCGAGAAAGATGTTAGCTGCCGTTGATAAAGACTCAGATCCCGATGTTTTCATTGTCCTTGTCATCACCCAAGCCATGGCACTCACCAGCCGCTGCAAAATCCCGTAGTGGTACAACACGCTGATGAATGTAGAAAAAAAGATAATTGTCGGTAATACCTGGAAGGCAAACGAATTCGTCTTAAAACTCTCTCCGAAAACGAATTTGGCACCAACATCAGAAAATGCTAAAAAATTGCTAATCGCATCGCCTAAAGATTGAAAGACAGCCACACCACCAGGAGTTTTTAGAATCAGCAGTGCAAAAACAAACTCCAATCCCAACCCCCAAGCTACAGTTCGCCAACGTACTGCACGACGGTTGACAGAGAAGGCGTAGGATATTCCGATGAAAACTAATAGTCCCAGTGCAGAAATGGCACGTTCCATTGTTGATTCTAAATTTTTGAGAGTGGATAGCGATCGCTGTTGTCATATCATGTCCGGTTAATTAACCAGAATTTCTGTAAACATTGAACCTCACCACGCTCTGAGCCCAGGCGCTGGCTCCCCAACCCCTGAGAACTCACGGTTCGGTGAGATTGACGGGGAGAGGTTCAGTGGTATTAAGGTTCTGCTACCGGACATGATATCATTGGTCATTAGTATCACAAACGACAAAGGACACGATATCACAATTTCTCTATGAGGAGGATAAGGTTATATTAGTTTTCTGGTAAGTTTATCACACTGAAGGGGCGTATTATCACAGGGAAGTCCGCTCTCATCTTTGCGACACATCATATCCAGCAAACGGCTTTCCTCGCCCCTACCAAGAATTTGAAAAAACGCACAATTCATTTTCACTCCTATATCTAATAGTTAACTGCTGACTCACAAACCCATTACCATGCGATAATGTGCCTCAATTTCAGCAGCAGTTTGAGACTTGCGCTGTGTATCCCACTGACTGTGGTTAAATAATTGTTGCCTCAACTCATCGACATTAATCGTTGTCACTTTTCCATTAGCAACAACCTGCTTGCCATTCACCCATACACTATTTACAACATTGGTGGGACGTCCGAGAATTAATAAACCAATTGGGTCTGTACGCGGCAGAAGTGATAAACTTGTCAAGTCATACAGTACCAAATCAGCTTTTTTACCAACTGTGAGGGAACCCAATTCTGCCATATTCAGTCCTTTGGCTCCTCCACTAGACGCCATTTCCACTGCTTGCCGAGGCGTAATCCAATGCTGATAATCTACATTATTAACGTTGTGTAAAAGAGAACCAATTTTTATTGCTTCCAGTAAATCTTGGGAGTCGTTGCTAGCGGCACCATCACAGCCAAAGGTAACATTTACGCCAGCTTGACGATATTTCAAAATGGGAGCGATGCCACTACCTAAACGTAAATTACTTAACGGGTTGTGAACGACTGTAGATTTGGTTTCAGCGAGAATATCGATGTCAGCGTCAGTTAACCAAACGCAATGGGCAAGGGATGTGCGATCGCTCAGATAACCGATTCGTTGGAGATGTTCCACGGCACTACAGCCATACTTTTCTTGTGCTAGTTTTTCTTGTGCCTTGGTTTCGAGTAAGTGGGAATGACGGCAAAGATTGTAGCGATCGCTTAACTCAATACATCCGGTGAATAAAGCATCCGAACAAAGCTGAATCCCCGTCGGAGCAACTAAAATACTTATACCCTCATCCGGACGATGAAACTGCCTCACTGCTTCTTCAATCAACTCCAGTGTTGCTGTAGTTAAGCGAAAATAAGGCAGATGAGTCCGTTCGATTTCCCCAGAAGGAATGCCAGCACTCAGAGATTCATCTTGAATTAAAGGTGCCACAAAGGCGCGAATACCGATTTCTTTGTAAGCACTCACAGCTGTTGCGATCGTTTCTAATTCTTTGCCAGGAATCAGCCCCAGATGATCTACCACACTCGTACCGCCAGACAGAAAAGTTTCCACTGCTGTTCCTAAGGCACTGAGGTAGACTTTATCTAAATCTAAAGGTGCAAAATCGTAGAGTTCCGCAAGCCATAATTCTAAAGGAAAAGCCGAGATGGCCCCTCTCTGCCACATTTCGGAGGAATGAGTATGAGCATTGACAAATCCTGGCAATAAGAGTTTATTTTCGCCATTAATCGCCGTCCCAATTACATCTAGACTGGCATCTAAACTGGGTTCAATGGCGGCAATAATTCCGTCCACAACCTGTACGTCCACAGTGTCGTAACCATCAACAGCCGCAATCAAGACATTCTGAATTGTAAAGTTCACAATTTTCACCTAGATTATTTCATGCAACTTTATAAAGATTTTATAGAAAAAGAAAATCAATAATGATATGTAAGTGGTTAGTTGTTAATTGTCACATAATACTACTAACCATCAGCTAGTTCCCTATTGACTTATGAATCTACCTCTTCGGAAATTAGGAGTTCCACCAAATGCTTGGGCAGTCAATCAAACCCTTGCAGACATTACTCGTCCTTCCCAAACCCCACAACCTGTTGTATTATCAACAGAAACCAAAACCTTACGGCTTGATTTAGCAAAAGCGGCGATCCTCGTTATTGATATGCAAAACGATTTTTGCCATCCCGATGGTTGGTTGGCGCATATCGGCGTGGATGTAACTCCAGCACGTCAGCCGATCACACCTTTAAAAACCTTGCTTCCCAGACTCCGCGATGTTGGTGTTCCCGTGGTGTGGATAAATTGGGGAAATCGACCGGACTTACTTAATATTAGCGCTGGGTCACTCCACGTCTACAACCCCACAGGCGAGGGTGTGGGATTGGGCGATCCTCTACCAAGCAATGGTGCTAAGGTACTTATGGCAGGTAGTTGGGCAGCAGATGTAGTCGAGGAACTGCAACAGACACCGTCCGATATTCAAGTGGATAAATACCGTATGAGTGGTTTCTGGGATACGCCTTTAGACAGTATCTTGCGAAATTTGGGCAGAACGACACTATTTTTTGCAGGTGTCAATGCTGACCAGTGCGTAATGACTACCCTGCAAGATGCTAACTTTTTAGGATATGACTGTGTATTAGTGAAAGACTGTACTGCTACAACTTCCCCTGAGTATTGTTGGTTGGCAACGCTGTATAACGTTAAACAGTGCTTTGGTTTTGTCACTGACTCGCAAGCAGTTTTAACAGCACTCAATGAGCTAGATTGTTAGTGATGTGTAAGCATTCAGCCCTAGTTTGCAAAGCTCGTTTTTCATTTGCACTTTCATCTCTCCAAGTCATAAAATCGCTTTTTGCCTGCGAAAGAAGACCTTTGTTCTCTTTTAGAAACACTGCTTTGAATAGGAATAAATTCAATATCGGCTATTAGCAGTCAGTTATGAACATAATTTTGTGACCTTGAGACTTCAACCTAACTTTATCACTTTAACATCACCAAAAGGAGATAAATAAATGTACTTAAATAGTTGTGTAATTCCTATCATCAAATCGCCAGGAGATTACCAAGCATATCGTATTAGTCCTAATGACACAAATCGCTTAGCGATTATATTTGATACTGCCAGTGCCAATACTTCATTGACATGTTGCGTAGAAATTTTCGACGTTGGTGGTCAAACACCGCTCAATCGCCATCAAGGGGCAGTGGAAATGTTTTTCATCCTCAGTGGTGAAGGAATCGCAATGTGTGACGGTAAGATTGTCCAAATAAAAGCAGGAGATAGCTTGTTAGTGCCTCCCACTGGCACTCATTTCATTAAAAATACAGGTTCTACTCGCTTGTATATGCTGACTATCATGGTTCCCAATGAAGACTTCGCCGAATTAATTCGCCGTGGTATACCAGTGGAGTTGGACGAAGAAGATATGGCAGTGCTTGGTAGATTGGATGCTTGGAACAAGCATGCAGGTTGAGACTGTTAATAGCTAATATACGATTAGCTATTGCTCCTGAACCACCCAAAAAATACTTAATTCAAAGCATTTTTTGATACATATATCTTGCAAGGGCGAACAGATGTTTACCCTTACAAGCTGTGTGGTCCATTGATGTGAATGCTGGTGTATTAAACCGCTCTGACGCTCGTTCCGACGCTCGTGCCTCGCTAACGCTGCGCTAACGGGTGACGCTCGTTCGCGTTCGCGAAGCGTCTCGAAGAGAAGCGTCTCCCCTTCGGAGAAGACTCGAAGATCGCTGCGAAGATCGCTAACACCAGTCGCCTACGGCGGGAAAACGCCTCATGCGCGCTGGTTCACCAAGAACGGCAAGAACGCTAAGGAAGAAGTAACGATTCAATCGAGGCTTGATCGGAACTACCTACGCCACTCCCCAATGGCGCTTCAGGCTTGATTGCTAATTGCTCATTTTGGCTAAATATTAATTCTCCAAAGACTTGCCAGTCTTACAAAGGAGCTTGCCCAGTCTTTGAACCGGACCTTTGATTCCTCTAGGGGCTTCTTTCGCTGCCTCTTGCGTTTGTTCGCCCAACTTGACGAGAATCTCGCCGATATCAGCGCCTTTTGCTTTGCTGCTCTTGACGCTTTGCTTAAGTTGCTTAAGTTCGTTGGCGATTTCTTTATAATTCTCGTTTTCTGACTTATGTAGTAAAGTGTACCAGTGATCGATTGCACTTACAGCTTTATCTGTATCAATTGAAGTCAACTCGCCTTCAAGTGTTTCTACTAAAGAGTCAATGTCTTCAATCTGCTCTTTGTCTTCTGCTTTACTAAGTGAAGTCCCTGCAGCTTTGAGTTGTTTACCCAATTTTTGCAGTGGAGTTTTTAAATCCTTTTCCGCCTCAGAAGCAATGTGTGAGGTATGTTCGCCAATTTCAATCAGCACCTCACCAATCTCATGACCAGTCGCTTTACCACCCTTAAGAAGTTGTTTGAGTTCTTTAAGGGTTTTAGCAAGCTCTTTAGCTTCTGGTTCGTGCGCTTTGTTGACTATGCCATACCATTCATCTAGCGAATTAAGAGCAGCCTCTGTATCTATCTTAGTTAAGTCTCCATCAAGCGTAGAAAGGAGTGAATCAAGCTTTTGGCTATCAGCACTCTCATCTGCGGCATTCTTATGATCTGTCGTGCCTGTTTTACCAGCCATTGTGTAAACTCCGTTACGCAAGTCAAGTTAATATATAGGCACAAGTTTATACATTCATAATAAATCTTACCTCACTCTAAAGATGCAACATAGAAACATTTTATACATAACTCGTTGGACAGAGGCTGTGTTAAATTTTATAGTTTATGCGTACTTATAAACGCCACCAAGTTTTTTGTACGTAACTAATAACTGCTGTTATGATCGCGAGCGCAAACAATAGCAAAATAATCCCTCCTGGGAGAGAAGTCAGAATTTCAAAACCTCTGAGTACCCAAACAGCGATCGCCATACCAAAAAATATGCCGATAGCCTGAGTCAATCTGCGATTTAATGTTGATTGGTTCACGTATCGAAATCTCCTTATCAGTGCCAAACAAGTGAATCTATTATATTAATTCCATTCTTCAGGCTCTGCTAAAATGCAAAATTGCACGTCTCATACTGATAGGTAAGTCAAGCTGTTAACCTACTGCATACCGGGTAAATTGGCGCTTAAAAGAGGAATGAAATCCAATAACTATATCGTGCGTAGGTACACCCATCTCAACCAGTCGTTCAGCAACAGACTCTTCAGTACCATTATATTGAATCCAAATTTTGCCATCTTGAATGTCAAAGTGCATCACGGGACCAAATACCCGTTTCTCTCCTTGCCAGCCAACATAGGCCAGCTGATAATGGTCGTGTTCAGTGTCAAATATTAATTCCGCTGTCACAACACCAGTCGTAGTGGTTGAAATTTGGGCATGTTCGCTCAAGATAAGTTTGATAAATTGTCGATAGCGTTCTACATTATCCATTGCAGTATTTCCTCCTGTTTAGGATCGTAAACTATCAACTTGACTTGATATCGCCCAAGGGCGCGTTGAATGAAGGGAAGCTGAAAAAAATCTTGATAAGTTTCATCTGGAACGGCCAAGTAAACAATTCGATCTGGTTCTTGCTCTTCAAGTGCTTGGTAATAATTGAGATATTGACCGAGTGCAGTATGGAAAGCGCTAATATCAGAGTCTCCAATAAAGCTTTTAATTTCAACAGCAATTTTTTCAGTGTTACGTTCGGCTGCTATGGCACTTTCTGCCGCTAAATCAATTTGTAATTTCACTGATTCGCTGATACGAATTGTTAGAGGATCGTGAGTGACAATCCATCCATCTTTAATTAAGGCAGTTTTAACTTGTTGATGAAAAATATCTTTAGCCATTTTGGATGAAAATCATCCTTAACTTTTGTTGGAAACCTAGAATTAATGCCTTAATGATAGAAAGAAGCTTTTGTTCAAGTCCTTCGTTACAAAATTTGCTACATCTTGCCAATCAAACTGAAGGTAAGGTAGCCTATTTAACGAGTTCATTTATCCAAATGGATGCTTCATTATGAAGCTTACACCAAGAACAGAGACAACAGGTTTTAACCTGCTGTGTTGAATTTCATCCACCAGCTAAAGCATGGGTGAACTCATGGTTCCAGATTATTTTTTATAGACAACACCCAATCACGCAGGAGTGGATTTACTAGATCTGGTGCTTCATCGTGAGGACAATGACCTGCAGGGAGGAAGTATTCTGACAGTTGAGGATAGTATTGCCGAAACTTCTGGGAACGTTCTCTAGCGTTGATCCAAGGATCGGCTTCTCCCCACAATAGCAAAACAGGACAAGTTAATTGCCGGAGTAGCACATCAACTTTTTCTCCTTGGGGGGTGCTAAATACTGAGGAAAAGACATCTATTGCACCTGGATCGCACGCAGGGCGGTGAATTTCATCTACGAGTTGGTCTGTAATTGCGGTCTTATCGAGATAAACTTTCTCTAAGGTTTGACGTATAACCCAAGGTTGTTGTATATACTGAAACAAAAGAAACCGTGCCCAAGATTGCTGAAAAATCCATTTGACAACGTCTCCCAGAAGTTTTTGCAACTGTTCGTTGATTGAAGGTGGCTGAATTTCACTTTGTAATGCCTCTGGTTCAACAGAAGGCTGGTTTTCGCTAAATGGGCCAGCACTATTAAGTAAAACTAAACCAGCAGCCGTATCGGGACGTTGTGCGGCAACACATAAACTGGCATAGCCACCAAGAGAATTACCTGCTAAAACTGCTTTTTGACCAATAACTTCAGTAATAAAGTCGTTGAGTTGGTCGCGCCACAAGTCTCCACTATACTGGAGCTTAGGTTTTGCCGAGCGTCCAAATCCCAAAAGGTCGATCGCATACACTTCAAAATCGTTACACAATCCTGTGATATTCTTACGCCAGTGATCTGTAGAAGCACCAAACCCATGTACCAATAATAAGGGTGGACGTTCCGGATGTTTCTGTCCCGCCTTCACGTAGTAAACGCTATGCCCTCGCCACTGCCAATATTTACCTGGAATTGGGGTTGTCGAAGGGGCTGTCGTTGCCTGCATAATCCTACGAAATATTAAGTAACTTTAATAATCTTAACAAAAATCTCAGCAAAATTTGTCATTTGTGATCTGTCTTTTGTCATTTATTGTTTGTAGCAGTAAATCATCAATTGACTAATGAGCAATAACAAACAATTCATCACAGGAACAACTAAACTGCTAGGAGTGATTGGGCATCCGGTAGAACACTCGCTGTCGCCGATCATGCACAATGCCGCGATAGCGAGTTTGGGACTGGATTACGTCTATGTTCCGTTTCCTATAGAACCACAAAATTTACAGGCGGCTATTCAAGGTTTCGCTGCTGTCGGGGTTGTCGGCTTTAATGTGACAATTCCTCACAAACAGGCGATATTACCTTTGTTATCAGTAGAACCCATTGCCCAAACAGTAGGAGCAGTGAATACTGTGATTCGTAAACATGGGCAGTGGATAGGCACAAATACTGATGTAGAAGGGTTTCTCTACCCTTTGCAAATACATCATCAAGACTGGAGTCAGAAAGTAGCAGTGATTTTAGGCAATGGTGGCGCGGCGAGGGCAGTTGTCGCAGGTTGTACTCAACTTGGTTTTGCGGAAATTTATGTTGTTGGACGAGATATGCAGAAGTTAAAACAATTTCACAGGAGTTGGGATAATTCGCCTTTAGCAGTGAATTTACAAGTTCGTACATGGGATTCACTGCCCAAATTAATTCCTCAAGCAAACCTGCTCGTCAACACAACCCCCATCGGCATGTATCCTCAGGTTGAGGTGTCGCCTTTGAGTGCAGAGGAAATGGCACATCTGCCGCTCGGAGCGATCGCTTACGATTTGATCTACACGCCGAAGCCAACAAAATTTTTACAACAAGCACAGCAAGTGGGTGTCATTGCGATCGATGGACTAGAAATGTTAATCCAACAAGGTGCAGTTGCATTAAAAACCTGGTTGCAACAGCAAGTTCCAGTAGATGTGATGCGCCAAGCACTGCTGTTAAAGTTAGGAGGCGCGTAGAAGTGGGTTTAAGTCAAGTTAAACCTGCCTGTACAGTCAGCACCAAGATGTACAGAAGGCAGACAGAACTAATTTTCTATGAGTTATTACTCATTCCCCAGCGCCAATTATAGCTATTCCATTCGTAGATGCCGGGAATTTCGTATTCAGCATTGTTATTGAAGCGAATCAGGCAACTGGTAGAGGCACGATCACCATAGTTGATTTCCTTAACTCGAATCACAGTACAAGAAAACCACTCAGGGGTACAAGGACCATTTTCTTGTACCCACTCCCATAAAGCATTACAAATTTCTATGCGATCGCCTACTTTCAACTTTGGTGTGTATTCAAAAAAATACTTATTAAAATGATATGGCTCAACGCGATTCAGCCACTGCAAACCATAGCGCTCTCGGATAAATTGTACTGTCCCAGAGTCACTTTCATGCCACCAGTCGTTCAGGAACTGTGCTTTCCAGGAGTAATTTTGTTCCTCGTGTAGTTTGACGAACTGTAAAAATGCTTGTAATTCTTCTAGGGTAAGTTCGTCCAGAGGGTTGTTGGTGTCTGACACCGCAGGACGAGATCCCATAAGTTGCTGAACCTCTTGCAGTATTACCTCTTTCTGTGTATCAGTGAGAGGGCAGCCCAGTGCATCACAACGATCAAAGGCTGTTTGCAGGGCTACTTCAATCTCATCTGGACTCATAAGTTATATAGCAATTGAGAGTTTGATTTTATTATTACAAAAATCAAAAACGACTTTTCAACCCCCCTAAGGGTTAATTTCAAGGTATGCTGAGGAGCGAAAGTTATATGTTTTCAATTCATTTACGGTGTTTTTTATGCGGTTGCGATCGCTCACGATCATTTTCTTTTCTTGCGTCATCGGGGTTTTGTCGTGGGTGCTAACTCCCCCCGCCGACGCGCTCACACAAATTAAGCTATCTCACCTTTCTTACAATGAGTGTTCACAGGAACTAGCAAAAGGAGCTGTCACTAGTGGTACGACGATGTTGGCTAGCTGCTTTATTGTCAAGGGTAAAGCTGAAAATCCCACCAACAAAACAGTCTACGACGCAGATATTTTTGGGCGAATCTACGATGCTAACAATGATTCTGTCATGCAAAATCGCACCCGCCTTGGTTCAATTGCTGAAATCCCGCCAGGAGTCAGCGATTTTGAATTGAGAATTTCTGTACCAGCAAATCAGCCTCTACCCTTGAAGCTCAAGCAGTTCAAAGCTGCGGGATATAGCGCTCAAGTTCGTAAAGGAGGAAACTTGTAAAGACGCGCTTTCTACTTGGAAATGCTTATAGAGATGGCGTTTCATAAATAGAAGATGTGAGGAAAAGAGCAATTGGGGATGATTGGTTTAGGACATACGGGTGCAAACATTGTCCGACGGCTAATGCGAGACGGACAGCGTTATCTGTTCGCGGTTGGTGGATTTAATAGTAATGGCTTTAGCTGAGAATCCTACCCTATCCGAATATACAGGCTTTGTTGAGGATTCCGGGAAAGGGCGCTGGACAATTATCGCGGCTACTGAATCGGCTGTCCCGGTAGATATTCTGTTGGCAGCACGTTATACAACTGTACGTTCGCGTCAAGAACATACTTTTGCTGAGAATATGTTATCAGCGATGCGTTATAAGTAGGGTGGTCATATCGAGCAACACAGCTGGGAAGGACACCCAGATGAGAAGCGTGTCGATGGTGGACGTTAGTAGAGATTTAGTTATGACATCTGTTCAAGAGAAAATTTCGCCTAATGACGGATCAATTCAGCCAGCAGAACCTTGTGTGATTGTCATCTTCGGTGCAGCAGGAGATTTAACCAAACGCCTGTTAATTCCAGCGCTTTACAACCTGGCAAACGGTAAGCTGTTGCCTCAAGAGTTTGCGGTAGTTGGCTTTGCCCGTCACGAGATGAGCAGTGAGGATTTCCGCTCTAAATTGAGTGAAGATATTCAAGAATTTGCCACAGTCGAAGTCAAATCGGAGGTGTGGGACTGGTTTCAGCAGAGAGTTCACTACGTAAAGGGCAGCTTTGATGATGCTGATGCTTACCAGAAATTGAAAGAGTTGCTGGCGAAGTTAGATGAAGAACACGGAACTCGCGGCAATTATCTTTATTATTTGGCGACTTCTGACTCGTTCTTCTCGAAGATTATCCAGCAACTTGGGGATGTTGGGTTGATGCAGGAAGAAGACGAACACTGGCGGCGGGCGATTATTGAGAAGCCTTTTGGTCATGACTTAAATTCGGCACGTGATCTCAACCAAAGTATCGGTAGTGTACTAAAGGAAAGCCAGATCTACCGTATTGATCATTACTTAGGTAAAGAGACGGTGCAGAATATTTTGGTGTTCCGTTTTGGGAATGGATTGTTTGAACCAGTCTGGAACCGCAATTACATCGATCACGTTCAAATTACTGTGGCGGAGACTGTTGGTGTGGAAGGGCGGGGTGGGTTTTACGAGAATGCCGGCGCACTGCGGGATATGGTGCCTAATCACCTATTCCAACTCCTGGCAATGATTGCTATGGAACCACCGCTTTCGTTTGACGCTGATACGTTGCGGAGTGAAAAGTCTAAATTACTACAGGCGATCGTTCCTCTAAGTGAAGCGGATGTTCACTCCCATGCTGTACGCGGTCAATACGGTGAAGGTACGGTGAAGGATAAGCATTTACCTGATTACCGCGCAGAATCAAAGGTTTCCCCAGACTCCAACACCGAAACTTTCGCAGCCATGAAGTTGATGATTGATAACTGGCGTTGGGCAGGTGTGCCTTTTTATATCCGTACCGGGAAAGTCATGCCGAAACGAGTCAGTGAAATTGCCATCCAATTTAAGCGCGTGCCACACTTAATGTTTCGCCAAACTGCTGTTGAAAAGCTAGCACCCAGTTTTCTGGTGCTGCACATTCAGCCGGATGAAGGTATTAGCTTACAGTTTGAAGCAAAAGTGCCAGGTCCGGCTATCCGTATGGGTGCAGTGGAGATGGATTTTCACTACGCCGATTACTTCGGGATGACTCCAAGTACTGGCTATGAGACATTGATCTATGATTGTATGATTGGCGACGCTACTTTATTCCAACGGTCTGACAATGTGGAAGTGGGCTGGAGTGTGGTGCAACCAATTTTAGATGCTTGGAAAAGCTCACCAGCAGAGTTCCCTAACTATGCTGCTGGGACTTGGGGACCTCAGGAGGCTAGTGACTTGCTGGAACGCGATGGTCGGCATTGGAGAAAGATCGAGTAAAGTGGGGTGTATGCCAGATGGTTTTTCGTATGTGACTCAAAAGAGAATCGCTAGAAGTTCGGAGCGGTGATGAAAATTCATTTTGTCGGGGTTCTAGTGTACGCAATGTTACCAGAAGAACCGAGTAAAAAGTCAGTCAACATAATTATGTTTGTTAAGTTGATCAATGAATAACCCACAATCTCCATCATCAAAAATCTCGCTGCTGGTTGCTGATGTCGATGGCACGCTTGTCACGAAACAGAAGGTGCTAACTGAACGTGCTCGCAATGCCGTACAGAAGCTCCATGATGCAGGTATTGCTTTTGCAATCACCAGTGGACGTCCTCCTCTGGGTATGAAAATGCTGGTTGATGCGCTCTCGTTGACTTCCCCGATTGCTGCGTTTAATGGGGCAGTGTTTCTGAAACCCGATTTCTCTGTTATTGAACAAAATCTCCTCCCAGAGGCAGTAGCCAAGCGGGTGGTAGAGATTATCAGTTCTCACGGGCTTGATGTCTGGGTTTATAGCGATCGCGACTGGTTTGTGCCGGAACGTCACGGCCCTCACGTTGATCGCGAGGAATGGACGGTCAAGTTCTCACCAACTGTTGTACCAACATTTGATAACTTACTTGATAACGTAGCCAAAATCGTCGGGGTCAGCGATGACTTAGAATTAGTGGCACGGTGCGAGGCAGATACCCAGAAAGAGTTTAGTGGGCAAGTTCATTGTAAAGCTGGTGAGAGTTCGGATGGCGGCGAGGAAGTTTCTGCGGCACGATCCCAACCCTATTACCTTGATGTTACCAATCCCCATGCCAATAAAGGGTTTGTCATTGATCGTCTCTCACAAATGCTGTCGATTCCCAGTCACGAAATCGCCACTATTGGAGATATGCCCAACGATGTGCCAATGTTCAAACGCAGTGGTTTGAGTATCGCTATGGGCAACTCCAGCCAAGAAGTACAGAACGACGCTCATTATGTTACGACTTCCTACGAAGATGAGGGTTTCGCTAACGCAGTTGAACGGTTTATTTTGAAGCAATAGGCAGAAGGTTGCAAGTCAACTGGTGTAGAGACGTGTCGCGTCTCTACACCGATAATTTATAGCAGTTGCCAGGTTTCTTAGGACATCAATTAATTATAAAACACGGAAACCAAGGGACAATCACACGCCTGCTAGAATGCTATATAATAGTGATCGCTCGTTATCCCTCAATATTTCAATCAAGTTAAACACCCCAAGAATCGACTACGCCAAATTACTGGTAAGTGCCTTTTTCACCTCCCTCCAATAAAGGTTCTCTAATATCCCACCTTCAAAAACTATAAACCTACCAAAGGAATGATTTGTGCAGATATGCCCAAAGAGAGAATTTTTGCTCAATTATCTTTAAATTTCTATATCCCTCCAGTCACCTCCAAGTTAAATCCAGTCATGTAGCTTGCTTCGTCGCTCATCAGAAATGCTACTCCATTCGCCACCTCTTCCAAGCTTCCTAAACGCCGCATCGCTACTGAATTAATCATCTGTTGCTCAACTACCTTGGGATCGGCATCAAAGTACTGCGATCCTACTGCTGCCTGCAATTCTGTTTGCCGCGTCCACATAAAACCAGGTCCAATCAGCGCCGGGGAGAGCGCATTCACCCGAATGCCGTAAGGAGCCAAATCTTTGGCTGCCGTCTGAGTCATACCAATGACAGCAAACTTTGAAGCGGCATATGCCAGCATATTTGGCGGACCAACCACTCCTGCATAAGAAGCTGTATTGACAATAACGCCTCCTCCGGCATCACGCAGGTGCTGTGCCGCCGCCTTCAGAACGTGAAAAACGCCAACGACATTAATGTTAATCAGCTTTTGAAAGTCGTCTGAAGGATATTCATCCGTTTTGGCAAACGCTCCTTGATAGCCTGCATTGTTAAATACATAATCGATCCGCCCAAACTGCTCTACTGCACCACTCAAAGCTTTGGCAACATCATCAACAGCCGTAACATCACAGTGAAATGTGCCGACTGGAACGTCGTAACTTTTTAGTTCAAGAGCTACATCTGCCATCTTCGCTTCATTCAAATCGAGCAGAGCTACACCTGCCCCATTAGCAGCAAAACGGTGTGCCGTTGCCTTGCCAATATCTCCAGCACCGCCCGTAATCAAGATAGTCTTACCTGCAAACTGATAAGTTGCAATTGCAGTCATAGTTTTAACCTCTTATTGAAGAATTGTTGCACGCTTCTTTTCATTGAAGTGGGGTTAATATGATTCTATTATTGGGTAAAAGGCAATTTTGTTCCAGCACAGCAGCAGAGATACTTTTTTTGTAAATTTTACATTCCTTCTGAGCGCAACAATCCAAACGACTGGATATTTACGGATGGTAAGTGCCCAATGAGTGGAACTAACTTTAATGTCGTAGCAGTATTATCTGTAATATTCTTTTGTTGCCAACGCATGGGGTGGTATTCAATGAGATGGATTGAAACTTTTGGGCAACTCTTCAAAGTCAATGTAGCCGAGCCATTGATATTCATCCGTCCAACCAGGAACTGGATAACGCCCATCTCCCTTGGCGCGGACACGGAATTTATTTAGCATTAGGAATTAAGCATCGAAAGAATTACTCCCAACAGCAGTGTGAGATTACCTATCTTCTTGACTTCAAACTTGGCATTCTTGGCGCGGGCAGATGCGTGACTGTCGAGCCAGCGCCGTGCGGGGGTTCCCCAACGCAATATAGAAATGCACTGGCTCCCGTATAGGCGCACCGACTCCCGTTGAGGCGACTGGCGTGGCAGAGTATGAAAGCCAGTCGCCTCTGTCGGGAAAGCCGTCATTCGCGCTACTAGAGTCAACGCACTGCCCAAGTCTATTGGGGTTATTATATATCGGTATTCTTAAGCGCGGTTCGGGAGTAATATAGCTTCGCTAAAATAAAACCACCTGCTGTCATAATTATGAACTATGACTTATACCCCACCCAAACTTCTGACTTTCGAGCAATTTATAGCCAATTATGGGGATAATCCCCGTTACGAACTTATAGACGGAGAATTACGTGACATGGAACCAACTGGTCCACATGAAGAAGTTTCAGGAAATGTTGCTGGTAGAATTTATGCTGAAATTCTTCGTACCGATTTCAACTGGTTGATTCCCAAAACTTGTCTGATTAAACCACTCGCAGCAGAAGCAACAGCATTACGTCCGGATGTAATTGTTTTAGATAAAGCAAAACTCAGCAAAGAACCGCTTTGGCAAAAGGAACCTATTATTTGTAATGGTAATACGATTCAGCTAGTTGCTGAAGTTGTAAGTACTAATTGGCAAGATGATTATGCAAGAAAAGTGGAAGAATATGCTTTTCTGCAAATATCGGAATATTGGATTGTAGATTTTCGGGGTTTGGGTGGTTTGCAATTTATCGGTAATCCCAAACAACCTACTTTTACAGTCTGTCAATTAGTTGATGATGTGTATCAGCAGCAACAATATCGCTTGGGAGATGCCATTTCCTCTTATTTGTTTCCGAATTTAGAGCTTAAACTTGATGATATCATGCCATAGTGATCGCACTTTTTATTCAATCTATATCGTAGATGCGATCACACATTTTTCAAATCCTCTCAACTACAGATATTTAGTTGTTTTCAAGGTAAAATTACAAACTTAAGGTTGTTTTACTTCACAAGTAGTTAATCCCTTAGCTCTTTTTATAAACTTCTCATCAAAAGTATAAAATTGTGTATGCTTTTGACTATTAACAAGGTGAAAAGCATCCGCAAAATCTAAGCCAGCTTCATGCCATTGCAGCGATTGAGCAACCAAATTTGCGTTATTAAGATGAACATTTGGTAAGCCGAAAAGTTTTCTTAAAGCTTCACAAATTTCGACAGGTTTAAATTTATAGGCAAATCTAAGCACCCATTCAGTTTCGAGAATTACAGTATCAGGTATAAAAACATTCTGTGTTTGAAAAATTTCTAAACTTTTTTGGTATTGTAATTCGTCATCTTGAGTCAAAAAACGCACAATTATATTAGTATCAACTGCCACCATGCCATGATTCCTTTATACTGTGACGAATAGCATCATCCATTTCTTCAAGTGTTTTTGGTATGCCTTGGTATTTTAAGCATCCAGCAACATCAGCCAATGTGGTTTCTAAAAAAGGTTTTTTTGGTTTCAGAAGAATTCCGTCACCCATATCAATTGCTATCAATTCCTGTCCCACTTCCCAACCATGAGATTTTCGCAATGGTTCGGGAATCATTACAAGTCCATCATTGGAGATAATTGTGATTTCCATAATTGAGAGAAGGGAAAATATAATTATTCTGTTGAAATTATAGCAGTGTAGGCGATCGCCTCCGGCGGGCCTGCGGACACGCACTCACGTTCGCCTATCGCACTTTTTTTATTACAACCAAATACAGCTATTTTGAGATAGTTGTGTAGGCGGTATTTTTGCCTAGTATGTTATTAGGTTAAAAACCATAGAACTATTGTATTGTTAAAGGCAAAAACGAGGATTTTACCATATATTTATCATCATGTCGTGGTGAGAGGCTCCCATTTGCGATGGTTGCCCAGATAACCTGTGGTTTTACCCAACTCTTATTGAAGAATTGTTGCAAATAATCGTCATTGAATTAGCGTTGATATGATTCTAATATTGAGCTTTTGCCCAAAGTTAGAGCAGAAAATAAAAAATTTATTTCGTTCAATTTTTAACACCAAAGGAGTCATGCGATGGATTTATTGGTTCACCCAAAATGAATTTTATCTCGGCCACGGTATCAGCCGTCAATGATAGAACAACAGTCAGACTTCCTGGTGACGGCACCGTGATGATTCCGGTGAAACCCACAACTCTGTCGGTTGGGGATAGAGCAACATTAGGAATTAGTCCCGAACATCTGCGGCTCGATAGCAGTAACCCAAGCGTGAATGGCGAAGTGTTAGTTGTAGAACGATTGGGCGGAGAAACTTATCTTTATGTGAAGATTGCGGGTGGTGAAACTATAATCGTGCAAACAGACGGAGATCATCCCGCTCAATTGCATGATTACGTTCCTATTCACATTAACGGTGAACTTTGCCATTTGTTCGATCAAAGCGGTGAAACCATACCCAAAGCCCGTCGTCATCATTTAACATTGATACCCATGAACAGCATCAGCACAAACTCACCAATTAAGCTGAATAAAGCATCTCTGTCTCGTTTAGCAAGTCACGTCCACGTACCCAAATACGATCGCCACCAAGTCACGAATGGCATTGTCCATATCGGTGTGGGTGGGTTTCATCGAGCACACCAAGCATTATATCTCGATAATTACTTTCATGAGCATCCCGGCAGTGATTGGGGAATCTGCGGGGTAGGGTTACTGGAATTCGACAAACGGATGCGGGATGCACTGAGTTCGCAAGATTGTTTGTATACTTTAGTCGAAAGGTCTCCCGAAGGCGATCGCGCTCGTGTTATTGGAGCAATTACAAAATATCTATTTGCTCCAGATAACCGTCAGGCAGTGATTGATACCTTAGCAGATCCTAAATGCCGCATTGTTACCCTGACTATAACAGAAGGAGGCTACTACTATATTGAAGGTAGCGGTGAATTCGATGTTAATCACCCGACAATCCAGTACGATTTGCAGCATCCTCATGAGCCAATTGGCGTCTACGGCTTTTTGACAGCAGCCCTTGATCGCCGCCGTCAACAGGGAATAGCACCGTTTACCGTGTTGTCTTGCGACAACTTGCAAGGCAACGGCAACATTGCCCGTAAAATGTTAACTGCATTTGCACAAATGCAGAACCCAGAGTTGGGACGTTGGGTTGCCGAACATGTAGCGTTCCCCAACTGTATGGTTGATCGCATTACTCCCGCTACCACCCCAGCAGATATCAAAATGGTGGCGGAACAGTTTAATATTGATGATGCCTTTCCAGTTGTTGCTGAGGCGTTTCTTCAGTGGGTTGTTGAAGACAATTTCTGTGCAGGTAGACCAAATTGGGAAGCTGTTGGTGTCCAAATGACTAGCGATGTTCATCCTTACGAGATGATGAAAATCCGGCTACTCAACGCCAGTCATATGTTGATTGGTTATCTCGGCTCCTTGGCAGGCTATACCTACGTCCATGAGGCGATGGCAGATCCCTTAATCCGGCAAGCTGTGGATTGTTTGATGGCAGAAGTGACACCGACACTTGAACCTGTACCAGGGATTGACTTAGAGGATTACAAAAAGACCTTAATTGAACGTTTTGCTAATCCTAAGATTCGAGATCAACTCCCGCGTCTGTGCCTCAATAGCTCCGCTAAAATACCAAAATTTGTTCTCGGCTCACTCCGTGACGCGCTGCGTCAAGAAGGGGCGATTGACTACATGAGCCTCACAATTGCTGCTTGGTTCCGTTACCTCAATGGGCTAGACGATCAAGGTAACCCTATTGTCATTGATGATCCCATAGCAGATACCCTAAGTCAACTAGCTCGTTCCACTGGCTCCGATCCCAAACAATTGCTCAACCTAACTGAGATTTTTGGCGATTTACCGCAGTCGTCGCCTTTTGTTGAGTCAGTTACGACACATCTACGCAGCTTGTATGAGTTAGGAACCCAAGAAACGTTAACCAAATTATTATCCAGAGAGTGAAAGCTGCGACTTTTTGCAACGAAAGTCAATAACCCAATACGGTTGGTGAATCGCGGTTTAGTGCTGAGTTATTAGTTCTTGAATAGAGGAGAACAGGTGGACAGAAAAAGACCAAACAGCAACCGTATTGGCTTTAGACTAACTAGCACTTGAGTTTACGGGTTCTTGATGGCATTAGATGGGCGGAAAAGGCTTTATCCAAAATAAAAGAACGTAACTTTCCTATCTGGCAACAATTCCAGATTTAAGGGAAAAGGTTTTTCCACTATCACTAATTTTGGGGATATTGAAAAAGTCAAAAGCATTACTCCACAGGACTTTTAGCGTAGGCGCTCACTCACGCCGAAAAATCGATAAAGTCGAGTTAACAATCAAGCCCTGATGCGATCGCTACACATCTAATCGGTCAGAGTTTTTCTAAGGAAACTAAACCATTATCTTGAAAATCGATGAAGTTAAATCTTGAGGCTATCCGGATTAAACATCTCCAGAAATAAAATATTGACCCTGACTGCATAAGGCTTTTATCTTCTTTTTCGGAGATGTAAGAGTGAGTTAGAAAAAATTATGCGTTCTATTCGTGAATCACGGCAGGTAGTGAGTCCGTATCTTCCCGGTTCACATGTTCGTCAACGTTTTCAAGCGCACTCTGCGGATAGTAGGCTGTGCAATCCATGAGCCGCCGTGCGGTTCGGCTAAAACCCAAATACTCAAACTTTACAAAGGGTGCTTCGTTGATTGGGTGAGCTTTTACCTTGGTAGGAGTGGTACCGGAAGGATGTCCAATCCTCAACACGTCTCCTGTTCGGCTCACTATCTTTTGGACAACGGAATCTTTAACGCACGAAGCTACTGCTAAACATACTGAAGCAGTCCCAGCAATACTCTCATGGAGGCGATTCATAAAGATAAGGCGCACCCTAAGATCCATGTCCTTCTCAGCTATCTCCGTGCCACTCAGAGTCTTATAATCTTTAGATGGAGACACTAGTCCAACCATTGGTAGCCCTGGTGATTCGTCGTCCACTCGCTGCCAGTCCTTGCAGAAGCCGAACAGGACTCCAGCCTTGCCTCGTACTTCCCGAACCCTATCGATCAATTGGGTATTGCCATCGATTTCATCAACAAGTTCGCTGCCATCAATCCCAAAGTCGGAAGCCAAAACACATACACATGGGTTCGCTGCATCACATAAGGTAGCGTTGATGCTTTTACCGTCTTCGAGCGTGATTTCGTCGCTCGGCTTTCCTGTCGGCAGGAGATGTCCCGTCTTGGCTCCAACGGTGTTCGCCCAGTTCATAGCAATCTCAGCCCCTGTTCCCGGCACACCAGGAACAGCGAAACTGCCTTCAACCTTGGCTTTGCCGTTCTTGACAGGTACGTCGGCAATGATGATCCTCTCGGTGTTAGTGTTGTAGATTCGGACGCGCGTATTCTCTTCCTGGACGTTAACGAGACCTTCATCGATCGCAAAAGGACCCACTCCGGACGAGATATTTCCGCAGTTACCAGTGTATACGACAAGATTGCGTTCGATCTCGACTTGTGCAAAAGTGTAGTTAATATCAGCATCATCACGCTGAGATTTGGAAATTATGGCAACTTTCGACGTGATTGGTCGCGAACCTCCTAAGCCGTCGATCTGTAGAACGTCCGGCGATCCCATTACCCGCTGTAGAAGCTTGTCGCGTTTGGGACCTGGGTTCGGGAGATCGTGTTCGTGAAAATAGAGTCCTTTGCTAGTTCCTCCGCGCATAATGACGCAACGGAGCGTTGCCTGTTCAGATGTCAAGTCAGTCATTGTGTACTCCAATAAATAGTTCGGACATTTTTTGAACCTTTTCACAAGGCTTTCAGGGGTATTATCACTTAACCCAACCAGCAGGAAGCCTGGGCGCGACTCCTCGGTATACGCCACCAGTAGACCGCGCTCTCCTTCAAAAGCAGAGGATGTCCATCCAGCAGTAGCTCAACCGCACCAAGAAGATAGGTTATGTTGCAAAAAGTGATAGGCTTAAAAGCCTGTTGAAAAAAAAGTAGAAAGAGTTGCTTGCTTATCTGCGATCGCTTTAATCTAGCCTAATATTCCGCAAGCGCCTCCACAATCTCGCTCGACTGACGAACACGACCCATCAAGCCGAAAATGTGCTGCACTGCAAAGCGGTGCATCTCGGTATTAAAGCTACTCATCGCATCTTCAGCAAAGACAACTTCATACCCCATATCAAAAGCTGCTCTTGCAGTAGATTCGACTCCAACATTCGTATGAAGGCCTGCTAGCACGATCGTCTTGATGCCGCGCCGTCGAAGCTGCTGATCCAGTTCAGTTCCGTAAAAGGCTCCCCATTGCCGCTTTGTGATCAGGAAGTCACTCTCCTGGTAACCACATTCTGGCACTAGCTTGGAGGCACTGATCGGCGGTGGTGACGCGTTCGGGTTATCGGTGGAACTATCGGTTGGAAGATGCTGCATATCCTGGAGATCTACTCTAAGGTAAGCGACTAAAGCTTTCTGTGCGCGAAAGGAAGCAGCAAGACTGGCGCATCGCTTCACAATATCATTTGCTGAATAGGGAGCAAGCTGTCCTCCCAGCGTTCCAGGCTGTAGATCGATGAGGACAAGCGAGGTGGTTTTTGGAGCAAGTTTGAAGTCAACCATAAGTATTGCTTAATTGAGGGAATAAAAATTAGGGTTAGCGATTTCTGAAGTTCCTGTTTAGTAGACTATTCTGAAGATGCCTATCCTGAAACTACTCCCAAACCGTTTCTATCACGCAGTTCTCCAATGATTTAATCGACTGGCGATGTCATTTGACGTCGGCTGTTCCTGCTTCGATGACCTTAGTAACCAAGGCTGAGTTTAAGTAAGCACGGACTGTGACAATCTGCTCATCGCGGAATTGACAGATCCAACAGTATTCGTTATTGAACTCAACACCACTCTTTGCAGTCGCTTGGGTATAAAGTTCGACGATCGCAGTGTCTCCATCAACGAAGACATCGCGTGTGAACAATTTCAAACCCCCGCTGAACAAAGGATTAAGCCGTGAGAAGGTCGCTTGCTGGAATGCAGTTTTCGATTGATAATTGCCTGCTAGGGGTTGTGTACCCAAAACAGTCCATTTCACATCATCTGCAACTGAGTCAAAAAATTTTTCGGGCGTATCGCTTTCTAAATACTTAAATATGTTGCTAACAGTCTCATAGGTGATCATAACGCTTCTTTTTTTGTGCAAATTTAGATTGTTTCTCCAACCTATTTCTAGAGTAAGGCTGAATACAATGACCATAAACGACACAAGATTGACTTAAAATATTACACAGAGAACTAATGCAGGCGGTTTGGAAAGGATGGGATTGCACGCTGTCTCAATAAAATTAATGCAGGGTATTTTAAGTGCCGCCGTTGCTGCTGACTCAGACTTAGAGGCGGAACAAATCTTGGCTGCCATCGGGCTTTACCCAGAAATCCTCAAAGATGCTGATGTGTGCATTTCCCATGAAAAGTTCACTGCCCTTTGGGTAGAATTAGTTCGTTGTTCTGCCAATCCTAGCATTGGTCTAAGGATGGCGGAGTTCGCACAGCCTAGTAGCTGGGATGTGGTAGGTTATGCCGTCGAGAGTAGTCCTAATTTGAATGAGGCTATGGAGCGTATTGTTCGCTCAGTCAGAGTTCTACACGAAGAGGCAGAGATGGTTTTTGAGATTCAAGGCAAAGTCGCACGCCTAACTCATACTGTGTTAAGTTCTCCTCTCCCTCTATACCGCGCTGTCAGTGATTGGGTTGTAGCAGGTATCTTCTTGCTGATTCGGAGAATAACAGGAGTAGATTTTGTGCCCTTCAAAGTGGGGTTTCAGCACAGGTTACCTGAAGAGATTTCTGCCTATCATCGATTATTTCGCGCTCCCGTAGAGTTTAATCAACCCATTAATGAAATTGTGTTTGATTCTACTTTTCTCTCTTTACCGCTCTTGAAATCAGATCCAGATCTCGGAAGAGTTCTAGACCGCTATATTGAAGTTTTACTGGCGAATTTGCCTACTTCAGAAAGTTTTATCGATAGCGTTCGTCGGGAAATCAGTAGAGAACTACGTGGAGGTAATCTGGATGCTGAGATGATCGCCAAACGTTTGGGATTTGTTTCCCGCACCCTCCAGCGCAAGCTTAAGGAATCTGGCACTTCTTATCAAGAACTTCTTGATGAGACACGGCAATCACTCTCAATTCATTATCTTCAAGAACAACACATGACTGTGTCTGAAGTGGCATTTCTCTTAGGTTTTTCGGAAGCTAGTGCTTTCTCTCGGGCATTTAAACGTTGGACAGGCACAACACCAGGTGAGTTCCGTCGTGCTTTGAAACTCACCAGTGATAAATCACTAATTGTACCCGACGAAAATTATAATCGCCTCGCTCCGAAATCAAGCCGATTTTTGACCTAGATTAAATCATAATCACCTAAATTTCAACGTGATTGTTTTTATCCGACATTCCGCACCTCCACTGTCAAAGGAATTATTCTATGCAGCTTCATATAGATTTGGTATTAGCATGGTTCCCATACTTCTAAATAGATATAGGAGTTTCGAGATAGATTGTTGGCTCCTGCATGGTAAAGTTTATGCCATGAGTCTGAAGCTTTTTCGATATAGATTCATTGGCTAACTCTAATAAACGCTTGCGAAATTCAATTGAATTATCATTTGAACCCAGGATAAAGAAACTTACCCTGGCACGAACTCCCTTGGGATTATCCTCATAGGGATATAGATTAATCTTTGTACTGTTTGAATCTATTCCAAACAATGTACTAGTACTTTCCTTAATGACTTTTTCCAGCAATGCTTGTTCAGTTTTTTCTAATTGACGAGTAAAATCAAGATATAGTAAGACCATTACCTTCTTCCCTCGGGTTACGTTTTCGATATCTGCTTCTGCCATCATTGAGTTGGGAACAACAATGAGAGTACTTTTAGCAAGTGTCCGCAGCTTAGTTGAGCGCAAACCAATAGCTTCAACACGCGCCAATAAAATTCCTTGGGAACTTAAATGAACGCGAATGTATTCTCCAGGAAGAAAAGGGCGATCTAAGTAGATGACAACTGTTCCCAGAATCTGTTCCAGAGTTTTTTGAGACGCAAAAGCAACTGCTATGCCTCCAATCCCTAAACCTGCAATTAAACCAATCAAGTTCACATTCTGGCTTTGAGCAAATGCTACCGCCACAATAAATCCAATAACAATATTAGCAATGGTTTCAAAAACGAGTAGTAACTCATCAATTTCAAAACCCAGTTTGCGAATTAATTCAATTCCATAGACTCGAACGAAGTTCTTAAATAAACTTGAAATAAAAATTGCTATACTGATAGCTATTGATAAGTCAGAAAAAAACTTTAAAAACTTGTAAAATCCTGTATATTCTTGAATTAAATTCAGCGCTACCGAAAAGAGAATTAATGTTACCACTCGAGAGAGTGTTACTGACTGCGGCTCGACTAAGTTTTGATATATCCTGACAAAAAATTGGGGAGTAAATCTCCTGATAATCGCTGAAAGAAAGCGGGGAATAGATTTCCCAACTATCCAAGCTAAGAAGAGAAAGAATAGGAAAATAGCAAGTTTAATACCAATTCCTATCAGAAGCTGTTGCGTTGCTGCGTCTAACGTAAACCAAGGTTTTACACTCAGTAGTATTTCCATTTCAACAATAGAGTTAATTTAGATAGTAATTGGTGCATCAATATTAATTGGTTTTTCTTCAAGATCGAAGGGAATACCAAACTCTTTCAGTCGCACAGACATACTTTGTTTTGCTACATCTAGCAAAGAACTACGCATTTCCATTGACATCTCACCAGAACCCAGAATGAAAAAGTTTATTTGAGCTTGAGTTATACTGGTTCTGCCCTCTTGGATAAGATCTTTAAATGTCACATCTGTATTGCGAGAGTCAATCCCAAAAATCTCATTGGTACTTTCTAATATGACTTGACGAATTAAAGCTCTTTCATCTTCTAGCACTTCTCGGTAGAAAGTTAGATACACTAGAGAAACGACTTTTCTGGCTCCAGTGAAATTCTCGATACTCATGTTTGTCAAAGAATTGTTAGGAACTATGGTTACAGTTCCTTTCCCAGAATTCCGAATTTTAGTGGAACGCAACCCAATAGACTCAACTCTACCAAAAGTGCCATCAGGTAAACCGATATAGTCATCCATGACAAAAGGTCGGTCAATATAGAGTATGATTCCTCCCAATAACTGCTGCAAAGTCTGTTGCGCAGCGAAGGCAATAGCTAATCCACTTAGTCCTAAACTTGCTGTCAAACCTAAGACATTGACGTGGTGAGTTTGGGCAAAAATAAAGAAAATAATGATAAAAATAGTGACATTAGCGATAGCTTTACCTACCGCTAGTAATTCCCCATTGATTTTACGGTTGAGGGCAGTTTCTTGCAAGTAAGCTTCGTAAAATTTCTCAAACAAGCGAGAGGTTAACCAACCAGTTGTAATCGCAACTAACAACGCTATGAAAAATTCTGGGTAGTTGAGCCAACCTGGTTTAGGAATCAGTAATAAACTGAGGTCAATCAGGACTAGGACAACAGTTAAACGTAATACATTTTGGTAGGAAGATGTTACTTTTTCATACATTCTTCTTCCTTCAGGAGATAAGAACCGAATTGTCATGAATTCACTCCCGCTCTTAAATAAGTAAGCTAAAAGCAATAAGAGAATACAGAAACTGACTGCCACCCCTATGCCACAGGTAATAATGACTATTGGCAGCAGATCACCTCGAATTGTTTCTGAAAAAAGATTGATATCCAAAATAAAAGTAACTCCGTGTTAATGATCGCCTGCTCATAGTTTTATTGCTCAACGTTCAGCATCACGCTTTATTTCCTCCATCAACGATGAAGAGCGGATACCTCGCCACATGAACCAACCACCGCCAACGACCATCAGCAATAAGAACAGTAATGGTAACTTATTTATAGGAGGAGGCGGCATCGGATACACACTGCCCACCACCGGAATCAACAAGAATAAAACCGCTAGTACAGATGTCACAACATTTGCAGCCCGCAGTTTCTGCTGTTTATAGAGATAGACAGGAGCTGCAACCGAAACTAAAATATATGTCATGATAAAGCCATAGGATGCAAAAGTGCCCGTGTATTCATAAATTTTGATAGCCGTTGTACCCCATATACTCAGCATGGCTGGCACAATGAATATCAGCACTCCCACTAAAGCTATTGCAATATGGGGCGTTTGGTTGCGTCGATGCACACGACCAATTGATCGATGCAGTAGTCCATGACGACCCATGGTGAGGAGAATCCGCGATACTGCCGTAATGTTGGCTAAGCAGGCAGCAAACATGCTAATCACGGTATTTATTGAGATCAGCACACCAAAGAAGCTGACACCAGCTAACTCAGATAAGACATTAAGCGGTGCATCGCTCTTGTCAAGGGTGACTTGGTTGCCCTCAAAGCCTAATACCACTACATAGGAAGTGATGATGAAAAATAATCCCACCACTATCGGCGTGATCAATATCGTCCGTGGGATAAACTTGAGAGGCTTCTTAGCCTCCTCTCCCATCGTGGTGGCACCTTCAAAGCCGGTGAAGTTAAATACTGCTAATACTAAACCGAGTTGTAGATTCTGCAACGATACCTTTTGCAATGATAGCTGCGTCATATCTGGTGCAAAACCATGTTTTGAGAGAACAATGTACACCAAGCAGAGGATGAGCGATACTGAGATGACTTGAATGCCGAGCAAAAGTATTGTAGATAGCTCGACCCCCTTATAAGCGAGAAATGCAGATAAGCCGACACCAATGGCAAAGATTAAAAAAGGGAATACTTGGAAGCCTAGTGACCGCAACAAAACATTAGCATAGTTGACAGAACCAGATATTGCAGCCATACCACCGAAGGTGTATGCTATAACTATAGCCCAGCCGCAGAGGACACCAGCTGTTGAACCCAGCCCCCACGCAACGTAAGTGTACATAGAGCCAGATGAAGCTTTTCGGCTAGCAAACTCATTAATGTTGAGACTGACGAAGATTAGTCCGATAGTAGCAATCACAAATGCTAACCAGGTGCCGTTGCCTGATTGAGCAAATATGGGGGGTAAACCGACTGCAGGGCAAGCCTCAGGACTAACAAGGGCGATCGCTATCGAAAGGATTGCCGGAAACCCAAGACACTGAGACTTTAAACTTGAACCGTCTGGACGATCTTGGTCAGAATTTCTCGCCATAATCGAATTACATAACTGGGACACAGGAGAGAAGATAAAAAATACATCTTCTGGACAGGGTTTTAAGCTGTTAAAACTTTACGCACTGTACAAATAGAAGATTATATGTAATAACGGAATTTGTTCGTTCCAGGTTTTTGATAATTACTGCTATATAGGTGGCGATACTGATGTGCGCCGAAGCCTGCGAGCCGAAGCGCTCAATATAAGCAAAGAATTTAGTTTTCATGTTTGAAGCCCATAGATCATACTTTGTATTTCCTGCTCAAAAGAAAGTCATAACTGTTTTTAACTGTAGAGTTATTTTTGTCGCGCTTTTTGTAGTACATGCGCTGATTTCAAAAGGCAAAAGGTAGTTACCCTGTGCCTTTGTTTGTAACAAAAGAAATTCTCGTTAAAAGACACCAGCAATTCTTTTCAGGTAACTTCTTGGAATACTTGCTTTAGATAAGTCACACTATCTTGAGTACCGCGTTGCACATCAACACTTTCTTCATACTCAATCACCCAATACCCCTGATAATTAGCCTTGAGTAGCTCCTTGACAATTGGCTGACAAACCATTTCTCCTTCACCCAAGGCACAATATTCAGCCTTGCCGTTTTCCCATCGTACATCTTTCCAGTGAGTATATTTTACCCAAGGTAGGATATTGCGTAAGGCCATCAGGGGATCTGCACCTGCCATCAAAAAATTAGCTGGATCGAAATTTACTCCGACTGCCGGACTTTTGATGCCTTCCATAAGATGAAGCATCCTTTGACCGGTTCCTGTGACGCCACCGTGGTTTTCGATCGCCAGTTCAATGCCTCGAGCCTCAGCATAATCCCCGACACAATTGAACGCATAGTGTAGCTGAGTAAACATTTCTAGCGGAACATATTCAACTTTATCTCCCCCGGAAAAAATTCGGATCAATTTTGTTCCCAGTCTTTGTGCCATATCAACGAAGCGACAAACTTTTTGAATTTCTGCTTCCAAGTCGGATTCATTAGAAAGTGTAAAGTCATTATCCGCTGCTAAACAGACAATTTTTACATCTGCCTCCTCTGCCCAGTGGGCTACCTTTTCTACTGCCTCTTCGCTGAAGGTATTAAGCAAATGTTTGGGAGTTTCGGAATGGGCATTCACTTCAACTAGTTTGAGACCTAAGTGAGTGACACAACGGAAATATTCTGGCACTTCTAACTCTCGCCATCCCCATGCAGCCGAGGCAAATTGAGGGTGTTTCACAGTTACTTGTTGCATCTTAAATTACTCCAGAAAATGAATTTTGGTCTTAACAGAACGTCCTCATTTCGATTTTTGGCGGATATTACTGAGCAGTCGAGCTAGGATAGAATCAAATTTTTAGTTCAACCAAGCTATTCGCTCTTATTCAATTTTCAATCTTTTCAAGGTTCTAGAGAGGCTCCTTTTTGTGGATACGGCACACATGACTCTTAAATTCACTATTTCAATTGATGTGAAATAAGCCGTTCTGAAGAAATTGTATTATGCTCGATCTCATAAGTTGTTTTGCTTAAATTAGATCGGCTTGTTCTTTCATGTAGTACGGTAAGTTCATGTGATCGCCATGCGCGGGAAAATTTTTTGGTTTACTGCTTATACTTTAGGACTAACTATTTTCCGATGGAGCTACGCGAAGGACAGTATTGGCTAGTAGTGCAATCATTGTGTTTAAAATGACGAGAATACCTAAAGCACCTCGGAGAGGAATTAAATCGGCGGCAAACCCAATCAAGGGTGGACCGCACAGGAATCCAAAGTAGCCTGCGGTTGTCACTGCCGCGAGGGCAATTCCGGGGGCTATTCCTGGAGTGAGTCCTGCCGCACTAAGTACAATCGGAACAATGGAAGCTAAGCCAATACCAACGCAAGCGAAGCCGATGAGCGCCGTGACAGGCTGAGTAACTAACAAAGACAACGCCAACCCAGTACCAGCCAAGATACCGCCGAGGCGTATCATCCATACTGGACCGAGATGTTGGGTGAGCCAATCTCCTATAAAGCGACCTACAGCCATTGCCATTGAGAACACTGCATATCCAGCAGTAGCCAGTCCAGGTCCAGTCTTGAGTGTCTTCTGGAGGTAGATTGCGCTCCAGTCAGCCATCGCGCCTTCTCCCAAGAGACCGCAAAACGCCACCACCCCCAACCCAAGGAGCGCTCCGGTTGGTATAGCAAATACTGGCTCCTCATGAGTATCGGTTTCAATATTAGCTGACAACAACCAATTTGATGCCAAAATCACAACTGTTCCCAACAAGATCCCAGCACCGAGCAAGTGTGGAAAGAGATCGATTCCCAAATAGGCCAACACACCACTGCCAGCGGCACAAGTCATACCACCAACACTGAACATACCGTGGAATGACGACATGATCGGTCTGCCGTAACGCTGCTCAACATCAATGCCTTGAGCGTTTATACTCACATCAGTTGCTCCGTTAAAAGCGCCGAACAGCACCAATGAAATTTCCAGTAGTGGTACACTGGGAGCTAACGCCAGCAGGGGTAGTACCATACAGTAGCCCAATACTGCTATTGTGGTGACCATGCGGCTGTCAAAGCGAGCGAGTAACCATCCCGTTATTGGCATAGTTACTAACGCGCCAATCGCCATACTTAGTAATACAGGTCCAAGCTCACCATTACTCAACTCAAATTTCTGTTGTATTGCTGGGATGCGTGCAACCCAATTGGCAAACACTGCACCTTGAATGTAAAATAGTGATGCTACAGCAAGGCGAGCAGCACTTGGCACCTCCTTTTGTATTTGTTTATCTAGCAGATCTTGACTTATAGACATATTTTCTACTCTATACGGCTGAGATCGATACTTTTGACTCTATAATAAGCAAGCTTATTTTATTTTTTACCTTGTTCCCACATAGAATTTAGAAATAACTTGGGGAAGGCTTCGCCTTCAGTTCGACACAATCGGCAGAGCTTATAGGATTGGGTTACAAGATGTTTTGGCTGATAACCAGAAAAGATGAGAAAAAATTGAATTTTAAACAGTTTTTAGTGTACTTCTTTTCATCCGTAACAGATTGAGGTAGCGTGAACAAAGTTAATAAGCAATTATGCTGAGTATAATGAGTTCATCGCACGCTCTAGCCACGCTTGATCAATCGCTGTGAGTGAATCTAGCACGATATCTGCGGCTGAAAATTGAGGATTCTCTCGTTCCTCTGATGCTGGAACAACGATACATCGCATACCAGCAGTCTTGGCACTCAACATACCACGAACAGAATCTTCAACCGCAAAACATTTGCTTGGATGCACACCAAGACGGCGTGCAGTCGTTAAATAAACAGCTGGATGGGGTTTGCCAAATACCTCGGTTTCCGCAGAATTTAAAACATCGAATGCGTCTTGCAAACCTAGCCTCTTCAGTACCAAGTAGACTAAACGTATTGGCGATGAAGTTGCTAACGCCAAGGGCAAGTGCATTCTCCGACACAGTTGCACGGCTTCAATTGCACCTGGCATTGGCTTCCCCTCTGTTGCCATAAGTTCGCCAACTCGATCAAGAATACGTTCAGCAACTGCTGACTGGTTAGCACCTGTCCAAGGGAACTGTGCGTACCAATGACTAACGACTTCATCAGTACGCAAGCCCATTGTTTGAGAACACATGCTATGTTTGAGAGGTACTCCTAGGTTGTTGAATACCTCCACTTCCGCTTTGCACCATAACGGCTCGCTATCTATTAGTACACCGTCCATATCGAAAATCGCAGCTATATCCACCATTGAATCTTCTTCAAGCGCTCATGTCCACAACAGTGCGCGTCCCCGGTTGAGGACTCCAGACGGTTAGTTCGGTTGGAAGCTGCTCTAGAGGTATCATCCAACCCAACAGTTGCTCAAAGAATTTTTCATCGCGCTTAATGTAAGCGATCGCTGCCCCCATAGTCTCGTCTGTGGCACCTGCAAAAGATGTGATCACAGTAATTTCCCGCATAAATAGCTCGTGTGGGGATACTGGTAAGGAAATACCTTGTTTGGGAACACCATAAATGCATACTATACCTGACTTGCGTACCAGACGCAGGGCAGTGCCAAGACCATCTGGCGAACCCGAACACTCAACGATTAAGTGCGCTTGATCAGGTTCTGGGAGATCGATTCGCTGAATACCCAATCTATCTACCCAAGGAAGCGACGCTTTAGTAATGTCGTACAGGTAGATTTCCCCATCGAAGTTGGGGGAATGAGTTAGCAAGTACGAAATCAGAACACCCGAAAGTCCTCCACCAATAATTAGGGTTTTTGGTCGGGGTACTAATAACATATTAATAGCAGCCAAAATGCGACTAGCGCCCCTTACAGCGCAACTTAGAGGCTCGATTAGAACTCCTAATGCTGGATTGTCCAACTCAAAAAGATGCAAAGACTTTCTAGGTACGCGAATTTTCTGGGCATATCCACCGTCCTGGTTAACACCAAGTTCTTGCAAATTAAGGCAGTGACTAGTAAGTTGCTCTCGGCAATAGGTGCATTGACCGCAGGAAATTTCGTTATTCAAAGCAAAATGACCTTTTTCCTCAGGTAGCCGACAAACTACCTCGTGACCCAAGATGCGCTCTTCATCCAAGCCTGCCATTGTCAACTGTTGGTCTGTCTTGCATACTCCGATAAATTCCACATCGGCAATGACTTCTCCATCTTGGACATTTACTGGCGTGCTTACTTCACGGATTTCTACCTGATTGGCTCCGTATAAAACTGCGGCTTTCATTTGACACCTCCTTTAGACATTGATTGGGTTGAAAGCATTGGACCGAGCTTTTGCAGTACCTGATCCAGAACCGCTATAGTACAGTCAATTTCCTCGTAGCTGATATCGAGATAGGGGGCGAACTTCAAGACGTTAAGGTCATATCCTCCGGTTTGGAGGATCATTCGCCAAGTCTTTCCTAAGCATGTAAAGTCATTGTCTTGCGCGATCGCTGCTGCCAGTTGTGCAGAATTGCGATATGGTATACCCCTTTCATCTGCAAAAACCATATTTAAAAGCAGTCCCAACCCATCGACGCTGTAGACAAAGGGATGACGCGCTTGAAGTTGGCGCAGCTTGGCTAGAAAGCACTCGCCCTTGGCTGGTACTGAAATTTCATAGTCCTGTGCAAGCATATACTGCCACGTTGCTAATGCTGCTGCTGTACCCAGTGGGTGATTTGCAAAGTTACTATGGGCATGTCCTGGCGTGAAGACTGTTGGATCCACTAAGTCTGCTCTTGCCCATACCATGCTCACCGGACTCAGTCCATTTGTGAATGATTTGCTTAAGGTAATAATGTCTGGCACGAACCCAAAGTGTTCAAAAGCGAACAACTTTCCGGTACGATACATACCTACTTGAATTTCGTCAGCTACAATAAGAACCCCACGTTCGCGTATATCCGTGATGAATTTCTGATAAAAATCTTTTGGAGGAATGGTGTAGCCTCGTCCTTGGCAAGGCTCTATAACCATCGCCCCTATCTCCGAACTAGTTGCGCTGGCAATACCATAGTATTCGTTTTCAAAAGCCTTACTAATCATGCGAGCGCAGTATAAATCACAGGTGTCTCTTTCCTTTTCATAAAAACACTGAGAGCAGTTGGCAAACGGGAACATAATCGCTCGCTCTGGAAACTCGTTAAAATACTGCCGATAGCGGTGACTGGAAGAAAGGTTTAGTGTAGCGAGGGAGCGTCCGTGGTATCCGCCCATCATCACAGCTACCTTATTCTTTCCCGTATTCTTACGAACGATTTTTAGCGCGTCCTCTACCACTAAGGAACCGCCAACATTGAAAGATACCCGACCTTTTAGACCTGTCCTTTCGTATATAGCATCGACCACCTGTTTGGCTATTAACAACTTCTCGCGATGTAGGAAGTCACCACAGGCTTGGGGTAGCGTATTGAATTGTCTTAAAACCTCCGAATCAATTTGTGGATTTCGATACCCAAAGTTACAGCTTGAATGCCACATTCCTATATCAATATAGGTATTGCCATCGTTGTCGAAAACTAATCCTTGCTGACAACCAGTGACAAAGATGGGATTCTCTTGATAGTGTACAGTATCTCCCCACGAAAGATATTCCCGATCAATTCTGCGCAGATCTTCAACGCTTGCCGTTGGTAATGCCTTTAGTTTTGCGCCATCTCTTACCGCTTTTGACTCAATTCCTTGCCACGAGATCGTTTCAGTACTTACTTCATTTATAAATTTAGTATCTATCTCAAAAAACTGCTGCTCCGACATACTTTCCCCTGGTTTATATCCTGACTATTTCTACTAAGGCACTTACCAGTAAATAAATCGACCGCCGTGTATGTGAAGCTCGCTCTTGGGAAGATCCCCCGGCAGACTTCATGACTACGACAAGACATTTAGTTTAACAGTGACCAATTTATTTTTTTTGGATCTGCCTAATTGGCCAGTAGTTTTCATCTGAGTTACTGAGCTAAAAGATATCTAAGTTGCACAATCACTCTATGAGGTTGTTGGCTTACAATTGATAATCAACGGTTTATACAATTAAATGTCCAACCGCTCACTGCTCGCTTAATTCCTTGCAATTTCCAGTAAGACCTTAAAAAACCGAACTTAGTTTTCGACTTTGAATCCTTCAAAGGTTGTAGTGAAGCCGTTCCCAGTTGGTGAGGCACACATAACTCCTGCACTCACAGTCTCAACTGATGTCATATGAGCCATTCGGAGCATGGTGTATTTCTCTTCATCTAAAGAGTAAAATACCTGCAAAGCTGACCCCTGTCGAATCACACGCATCCAAATCGAAGAGAGGTTTTGTGGTACGGAAACAATAGATACGTCTGAGTAATCATGAGTAACTACAACAATAACTTGCAGCACGCCATCAATAAGTTCAATCCCACACTTCAGCCAATTAGTTTCATCTAAACGTACCATCAACCCTGCCTGGTCGTATTGATCTTTATACTGACCACTAATTTTCACCTCAACAATGAAATCTCCCTTGACTTGTTTGTAATAGAAGTGTCCATTATCGCTAATGAAGTTGTAGTAGGTCTTGCGCCAGAAATCTGTCTTGTGAGTTGAGGTTATTTTAATAGTACGATTTTCACCGTTCCAGATAGGAGGCTCGTTGTGCCAGTTCATCACACTTGTCTCCCTAGAGAGAATTTCTTGCTGATTATTTTTCATTTATCAAACTATGAGTTTTTCCAACACAAGCCACAACCATTGCAGTAAGGCACCATTATTAAGGGTTGAGAGCGTTACGAGTAGCGCTTACACACCCTACGTATTTATTCAAAAATCAGATATAAGAATCCTGTTTGATTTCTGAACAGGATTTAAGGTAAAACCCTTATCAAATGGGCTTTTTCGTCTCAGTGTGTTTTCAAGAATCAAATCGGGATCCTATAGTAGTCGTATAGTAAAAGCAGATCAGTCAATAAGGTGATTTTCTACTGTATGGTATAGCCGCCATCAACTGTCAAGGATTGTCCAGTGACAAACGAAGCTCCGTCTGAACATAGCCACACCACTGCTTCCGCAACTTCTTCCGGCTCACCAATCCGCCCCAATGGATGCTTGGCCATCATTTTATCTTTGGCTTCCAGGCTATTGCCGAGGAAAGGGTTACTGCTGAGGAAACGGTTTAGCATTGCAGTTTCGATAGAGCCAGGAGACACTGCATTGATTCGTATGCCGGATTGAGCATACTCCAACGCTGCTGATTTCGTCATTCCTAAAACTCCGTGCTTGCTGGCAGCATAGATAGAGGAAGCCGGCATGCCAACTAGTCCAGATATTGAGGAAGTATTGACAATAGTCCCACCACCAAGCTCAAGCATCTGTAAGATTTCATATTTCATCGACAACCACAATCCTTTAAGATTGATATTAATAATCGCTTCAAACTCCTCCTCAGTCTGCTCAATGAGCGTTTTTATTGGTCCCTCGATACCTGCATTATTGAAAGCGATATCTAAACCACCATAAGTTTCTACGGTTTTGCTAACTAATGCTTCAACTTCTGCCGCTTTTGAAACGTCAGTTTTAATGAACAAAGCTTTACCGCCCATATCTTTAATCAACTGTGCGGTTTCTTCGCCCTCTTGGATCCGCCGACTAGCAACGACAACTTTAGCTTCTTGTTTAGCAAACGCTATTGCCGTAGCCCGACCAATCCCGGAGCTACCACCAGTTATCAAAGCTACTTTACCAGCCAGTCTTTGCATCGTAAAACATCCTTTAAAAAACTTTTACTTACTTTATGTCCTAACATGAACTCCTCTACTCCATTTTTAAAGAACGCTTTCTTTCACATATTATTAGGTTGCAGCTTTTTACCTCTTAAGTATTATTCGTAAAACTTGTAATGGAAAAAATTAACAGCTTTGGCGACTGTTATAAATGAGATATTATTATCTTTTTATCTTTGACTTCAATGCGCTCGCTAAAAAACTTTTCTCCAGCCAAATTCTGATATATTTTCGTTGCTTTCATACTTTACAAAGCTCTCTCATACTTTTGGTTCACAACCACGAAGTCACTGATAGCTTCTTCACAAATGCATGTTTAAAGCCTTGAGCTCTGATAGTTTTATGAATAATCGGCTAAACTTATATTGTTTTGCCATAAAGCTTGCCCTTCTAATGTCTTAGCCTCCCTCATTTTGGGAGTTTGGAGAGATTTGAAAAGTTGCATATTCATAATAGTAGCGGTATTACAATTACAAGTTTAAGCAAAAGTCAAAGAAAGCAATCGCTCATACTGTGTGATGTTTATAGTATTATTTAAGCATAATATTATG
>JAQYWO010000453.1 GCA_029379215.1 Rhizonema sp. PD37 | reverse complement strand
TTACTGATTTTTTCACTATTACTTTGGATTATATCTATAAAATTAGATTTTGACATATCAACTTGCTGAGATAAGTTTTTAATCAAGCGATCGCCTAAAGCCTCGATTGATAAATTGACTTGTGATGTATAAGTTTTTTCAACTTCTATCAGAAGTCTAAGAGTAGTTTCTACTTTGTTCAAACTATCAGACTTATTTGTTATTTCTTGTTCTAATTTATCAAGTTGATTAATGGCTTTTGAAAAACTATTGGCTCCCTGGTTGAGTTGGGGAATAATTTGACTTAGAGAGTTTTGATGGGATTGATGCAAATCTAAAACTTGAAGTAAAGTTTGATTAATATTTTTAGTATCTATTGCTAATGTAGTTAATTCCTGAATTGCTGTTTCAATAAATTGAGTTGTTTTAGCTAAACTTGCAGCAGATTGTGAAAAGTTCTCTTGTATATTACTCAAATCAGCTATAGATGCTGATAATTGTTGGGGAAATTGACTTTGTGCAAAAATTTCAGCAGACTCCTTAAAGATATGAGATTTAGCATTCATTTCTGTAATTGTATGCTCAAACTCGTTAGCAGCAGCAGATATCGTCCCAGCAGACTCGGTAAATCTTTCATAAACTTGTTTGGCTAACGCTGTAGCTTCTTTATTCCCTTCAGCAATTTGTCTTGCCACACTTCCTATAGACTGTTCAACAGCATCTCGCACGGTAGAACCAAATCTAGTTAAAAACTCATCCTGCTGCGATACCATTCTATTCACAATTTTATCAAGGCGAGTATCACCCTGTACTTCAGGATGATAAATATTATCTAGGTAATCTTCTAGAGAACTAATAACTCTGTACTTGGCAAGATTAGTATTCCTAAACCAGTTAAATAGTGTTAATAAAGCGCTGAAAAATATTCCTGTTAAACTAGTAAAGAAAGCAATACTCATCCCTTCCAATGGCTTTTTTAATTCAGTAACTAAATCATTAATATTTGTGATATTTGTTTGATTTATTGTTTGATTAATTGCTGATAAATTTATCGTAATACCTAGAAGAGTTCCAAATAAGCCAAATGCTAGAAGTAAGTTAGGAAGAATACGACAGAAGTACTCAATTTGTTCACAGGTGAATACTCCAACTTTTTCCCGACTATAAACTTGATCTATTAATGCAGATGTATTAATCTGATCTAACTGACTGCTAGCCAGCCTAAATCTTTGCTGTAGTTCTTCTATAATTTTTGGTTGTTGTCTTGGTGACTGTCCATTAATTAACCTTCTTATATTTTCTTCCAGAGATACAAGATATTTATAGAGAGTCCATCGGTAAAAAATGCTTGCAATAGATGGAAGAACGACAATTATAACCGTGAGAAAGATTAAATAGAATGGTACTGGTGGCATGAAATTAAGTTTAACTATGTAAAGCAATATTGCTATAAATTAGGTTGATTAATATGAATTTATAGCGATTTTATATAGATGGTAAAAATTATATAAATGTTCAGTATACCAACGGGAGTGTTTTTCTGTTTCCTATTAAGAGTTTTCTCCCATACAAGTTAGTTCAGAAATTAAACATGATTTTTATAGTGGGTATTGCTCGAAGATTTTTTGTTTTTCACGCTCGTACTCTCCTTGAGTAATCAATTCATCAGCTAACTCCTGTTTTAAGCTTTCCAACTTTACACGCCTTTCTGTTTTATTAACACTAATTATTTCAGCGGGAATAGCTGGTGTATTTACTGAATTTTCCTGTATCGCCAGTTTTCGATGTTGAGAAAAGTTAAACCGCTCATCCATTTTTTTTCGGAAACGATTAATAATTCCCTCTTGATATGTATAGTCTGTACTTATGGGAGTACCGACTACTGATGCTTTATAAGGATAATTAGGGCTATCTTCTGGTAATTTATCTACTTCCTTCACAAACTCCCTAAGTTTAGGTAAATATTCATTGTCCCAAAGTTCAGGTTGTCTAGCTATGGTATCAATCTCATTGTTTAAAAGTTGTAGCAAAGCTTCAGTCATATCTTTACGTTTAGCCAGTTCCTCCAAAGCTTGACTCCATTCTGGATTTAGAGAAGCAGTGTTATAACTATCGCGTAATGAATCATAATACTGAAACTCTAATAGTTGATTGTTCTGGTTTTTTTCTAATAACTTCAAAGCTATAGCAGGATAAAAAATATCCTCTAATTCTTCCATTTTTTTGGCATCAGGCGGGATAATGTCAGGGAAGGAAGCATTGTAATCGTTATGAAGAAAAGATGTAGCAGAATTCTGTTCACGTAGGTAGGGATTTCTCATTCTCTCCAGGCTATTTATTAGTCGGAGAGGAAAACCAGCATATTCATTCACAATTAAAATTTCGTCATCAGCTTGTGTTGGTTTTAATATACTTGTTTCCAATCCTAACTCTTGTTCTAATAAAATTTTAAATTGTCGTACTTCTAATTCATCTGTATCCTTAAAACCGATTAATTTACTTCCTTTCGCTGGATCTTCACGAAAATAAGGATCACTTAAGTTTAGACGTAGCAACGGTTCAGCTTCTTGCATAATTTGTGCCAAACGAGTTGAACGCACTGCTGAGTACTTTTCCATAAAGCGTTTAATGACAGAGTTGACAAGATTAATACTTCGAGAAGCAAATAATTTATCAACATTGAGATCGATTTCTTTTTGCAACTGGTTTGGAGTAGTGCTTTCTCTGTCTATAAAACTTGCCAAAGAAAGTTTGCTATCAGTTTGTGCTGTAATTGTTGAACTTACTAACACGAACTGGCGACGTAAATCATCTTCTGGTAAGATAGTTTGATAACAATGATCAATATCCTCCCCATCAAATATTGCTTCACCGCTCATTTCATCAAAATTCAATTGTCGTAAATCTTGATCTTGCTTTTCATAGAAATTTTGTAAGTCTTCTAATAAACTACTAAACGCAGCAACTTGAGTTGTTCTCTCATGAACATGCTTTTGCAAGTTATTAACAATTTTTATAGACTCTTGAACAACTGTTACATCAAAATTATGCTGAATAATTTTGCTGACTTCCAGCACTGAGGTTTTGGCTTCATCTTGGAATTGGCTATTTTTATTATTGAGGACAGGAATTCCACGTTTCTGTTCAATATCCTCAATATTTTGTTCAATGTCTCGCCATTTTTTGTCTAAATATTCTAAAGTTTTTGCGCCACCTTCATCAGCAACTTTATCTTGCAAATTTCGTTGATAATTCTGTAATTCATGTTGCAGAGCATCTAGCCAATCACGTGTACTCTTCAGGGAAAAATTAGAATCTGTCGGCGTCAGCAATTGAATTAGATAATCATCAATATTAGTCTTGAGTTCCTTAGTAATATTTGGAGAAATCTGTATAAGTCTCGTCAGCCAAATCCCTCTCGTACTCTCCGTTTCACCCGGCTGAACTTTGCGGAATTGTTCTCTAAACTCTCTTGATAATTGTCCGCGAATATCATTGCGGTTCTCACGCTTTTGACATTCGGAAATTTGACGCTCTAATTTAATCCTCCATTCACTAAGAGTTTTCCGAAAAGTCTTATTACTTTCTTGAACAGATTCTGATAACTTAATCGCAAAATTATCCTTTTTTTCTAAGTCATTATGCCAATGATACTGAATGAGAAATTGCTCAATTAATTTTAAGGGATCTGGACTTTGACCTTTGCCGTTTAACCAAAACTTAACTAACTCTAAACTAACGCGGTTTAAAGCAATTTGTACAATCTTATCACGGGGAAAATAAATAGCCGCCAATCCAAATGTTAAATAACGCTGGCTATTGGGACGTGGGTGCTTATCCCATTGAATCATGTGCTGTAGAAAGTTGTCTCTATTACCCTTAATTGCTGGTGCTAACTCACTAGAAAAATCTAAAGCAATCTTATGAGCAATAACATTGCATAGCTTACCTTGTCCAAGAATCGAATATTCGCCTCCTGTCTGATTAGAGACTAAATAGGTGTAGTCAAATGGTGGACGCTGTTCTTGGACAAAAGCTAAATTTTCCAGATCATAAACTGCTTCAAATTTTGTACCAGGTGTGCTATAATAATTCAATTCTTTGAGAGCAGCATAAGTATTAGCACTCATACTGGGAGTATTCCCATATAGTTCTGGGCTAATTACTAAATACCCGAAAATTTTGGCGCTTTGATCGCTATAAAGATGTCTGAGAGCATAGGCAACATCCAAAAACATCCCGCTACCTGTACCGCCACAAAGAGAACCGACTACAAAAATACTCAATCCAGGTTCGACTTTTAACCCAGTTTTTAGCAATAAAGAATCATGTCCTCTAGTGCGCCTTTCTGCAGTCTCAATTGCTGTTTTAATCTTGTTATAATTGTGAAAGAAAGCTAGTCTACCTACAGGTCTAATACCTTTGGCACCTTCTTCAACTGCTTTAATATTTCGCAATAGTTGTGGTGGGAACCATCTGGCAATATGCTCATAAGGTCCATAACGAGTATATTCTGAGCGCCGTTCCAATCCTTGAACAAACATAGTAACTTCGTTGGAGGACATTGTCGCACTGACTTTTTCTGCCTCTTTAAAACTGAGATCAACGCCATGGTAGCTACTTCCTGTACGAATACCAGTTACTTGGGTTGCGGCTTTATCGGTGTCAATATGAACAAAACTTATGATTGGGAGGTTGCTTAAATCTCCATAACGGTCAACAACTAAACGTCTAATTCGCATTAGAAAATCGCGTCCAGTCCCTCCTAATCCTATACAAATTGTACGGCTAATTCCTCTATATTGTACGTTTTTTGCATTTACTTGATTCATTGTACATTCTCAAATATTATTTTTTGACTTTAATAAAAATCTCATAATCGCGTTTATAATCATCTGGCAAATTGAGCCGAAAAATAGATTTATTTATGAGAGTTGGTGATGTAATTTCTTTCCCATTATAATAAATTGGTACTAACTTCTTATTTGGTAATAAATAAAGTTTCTCCCCTTTGCGCTCTAAATATACTTTAACTTCTCCGCCAGGACAGTCAATGGAATCATGACAAGTAGAATCATCTTCACCAATTGCAATCCGTTTATTATTAGGTAAACTACATTTTTGGTCTTCTGTATTTGTTTGTGTTTCAAAAGAAACTGTCAAATACCATTTCTTTTGTACCCGATACAATTTGCGTAATAACCAAATAATAGCTATTAATACTAAAAATGAAATTAGCCCTGTAAGCCATAATTGTCTAATTAAATAAGGATTGACTAAACA
>JAQYWO010000452.1 GCA_029379215.1 Rhizonema sp. PD37 | reverse complement strand
ATTAGTCCTCACGGGAATTAGTGTAAAAAAATATAATGAATTATTTAGAAAATAAGTAGTTGGACAAAATTAATTTTTAGAACTCACACACTGTACAAAAATACCGGATTATGAATTTGGTGCGTGATGAAAAGCTGAAAGCATTGTCTGTCTCTGCACCGTAACGTCACTACGCCTGGATTTAGGCTATATACAATGCTCGTTCTATCTTCCTATAAAGTGCATAAGTTAAATTCGCTGACACCTATTTAAGAATGAAGCTTAGGGGTCTTATTTCCTAAGCGCTTTAAAACCCTAGTAAGTTGAGGTGATTTATGTATAAAGGCACTAGATATTCCACACAATCATAATTTTGTCAATGCTTAAGTTCTACGAAGCCACCCTTTGAAAGCGGTAAAATTCGGAACGAAGATTGGTCATTTCAACATTCAAAAATCTCAAAATCTGAGCGGAGAATTCAAGATGATAGCACTGAACAACCATCTTCATCGGTCACCTTGACAGCGCTGGTTCTACTAAGTTAATTTATGAAGTAGGTAATTTTTAGAGCTTTCTAAATCCAGAAATTGCTTGCTGTACGTATTTTTTAAGCATTTTCCAAAAAGTGAACTCTTACTAAGAGCATATTGGAGTAAATATTCTGATTTCACTTATTCCAATAAATAATACAGAAGCGTAAATTCGGCTTTTAACAAAGATATAGCTTAACCTCTCATTCTCAATTTTCATTGGTGAGGTAATTTCATGAAACTATCTAAACGTGTAGTCCTGAGTCTACTGACAATATTAATGAGCATTGGTATCTTCACTGTCTCAGTAGATCAAGCTCGTGCAGACAGTCGCTTTAGTACTTCTTGCCAGCTTGATAAATTCTTGAACGGTAATGAAAATCAAACAGATGGAAAATTAGGGGTAAGTTGCCAAGATATTGATAGGCAATTTATGAATTTGGGAAATTATATTGCAAATAATGATGGTACATTAGCATGGCAACGTAATGGAAATTTTCAAGAAACTTGTGCTCATAGCTTTATTGAACAAAATCACATACTAAAAAGCACTTGTAAAAAAATAGACGGTTCTAAAATTGATTCGCAGTTAGATTTAGACGAAAAATTTCTGGTTGAGGATCATGGATACGTAGTATATACAGGATCATCTGACTTGAATGATTCTACCAAGAGGATTGTTGTTCTCAATCAACCATTATCGCGCTGTCTCCCTGGAGTAGAATGTAGTGTTGACCACCAAACATGGCAGCACGAAGGACGAGGGCTCAACCCTCTCCCTCCTGCTCCATAGAAGCGGTATTACTTGCACTAGCCATCTCCAAAAATTAGTATAAAACTCTTGTCTTACCTGGGCTCAAGTTTAATTTCTGGAGATTTATAATCAAAATCCTCTAGCTTCAAACTCAAGACTGCAACTGTAACAGTATCTTCTACATCAACTTACAATTGAAAATCAGTTGCAGGTTGATGTAGACATCGTGCCCATATACTACTTCTTGTTGATCCTCATTCCTTTAGTGGCTGTACTTCACAGAGGCTGCTGATTTTTAACCATAGGAAAATGCTCATATGTCTCAAAGCTGGAAAGGTTGTTCTTGGCAACTGAGGCTAGTCAGTTCTTTAGCAATTGGTGGGGCTATCGCCTCTTCTACTGTAGATTGTGTCTTTGCCCAAAGCGTTATCATTCCTGATCACACACTGGGAAAAGAAAGTTCTCGTGTTCTACAAAACCAACTTGGTGGTTCTACTGAAGTCCTTACGGGTGGTGCAATTCGGGGTAATAATCTATTTCACAGTTTTCTGGAACTTAACGTTAAGGAAGGACGTTCAGCCTTCTTTTTAAGTCCCAATAGCAATATTCAGAATATTGTGGTCAGGGTAACGGGTAGTAACCTCTCTAAGATTGAGGGCAACCTTGGGATTTTCCAAATGAGTAATGGCACAAGTGCTTTCTCTAATGCTAATTTATTTTTGATTAATCCCAATGGCATCATTTTTGGACCAAAAGGCACTGTCAGTCTAGATGGTGGTTCATTTGTAGCTAGTACAGCAAGTAGCATCAAGTTCACCGATGGCACTCTATTCAGTGCATCTGCCCCCAAAACAGCACCACTGCTGACGGTAAGTGTACCCCTTGGTCTGCAATTTGGTCCGACTCCAGGAGATATTATCGTGCAGGGGGGATTAGCGGTACAGCCAGGTAAAACTTTAGCATTGGTGGGCGGCAATGTAACCTTGAATGACGGAAGACTAAGAGCAGGTTCAGATTCTCAAGGTAATCAAATTGGTTTGGGTGGTCAAATTGGTTTGGGAGGAATACTTGGAGCAGGAACGGTAGGATTGAATCTAGATAGCAACAGCCTGCCCCTAAGTTTTCCCAATGGAGTGCAACTAGCAGATGTATCATTTAGTAATGGATCTGAAGCAGTTGTCAATGGCGAGGGCGGTGGTAGTATTCAGGTGCAGGGTAGACGTGTTACACTCACCGATAGATCATCACTTGTTGCACAAACCTTAGGAAATATAAACGGTAGAGGGATTTCTATCCAGGCAGAGCAACTAATCATTAAAGATGGCTCACAAGTCACATCCTCTACTTTGCGTGCTGGGTTCGGCGGAAACTTAACAGTGACTGCTTCTGACTCTGTGGAAGTGAGTGGCACTGATGCAAATGATTCTCCCAGCGGTTTATTTGCTCGTACTTCTGGTACAGGTATGGCAGGCAATTTGACGATTAACACGGGGAAGTTAATTGTCCAGGATGGGGCAATCATATCAACTAACGCTCAAATGGGTAGCCAGGGTCAGGGGGGAACGTTAAACGTGACCGCCTCCGATTTTGTAAAAGTGAGCGGAACTAGTTCAATTAGTGGGCAACCTACTAGCTTGTCTACTCAGACTCGTGGTAGTGGAGATGCGGGTTCCTTAGCGATTAACACAGGGCAGTTGACTGTTCAAGACGGGGCGCAAGTCACTGTGGAGAGCTTAGGAACAGGGACTGCGGGTAACCTTGCGGTGAATGCTCGCTCTATTCGTTTAGACAATAACGCCGAACTTAGCGCTAATACACAAAGTGCTAAAGTTGTCCCCAATCGGGAACAGGCGACAATTAACATTAACTCACGAGATTTGATCATTCGCCGTGGCAGCAACATTATAACTAACGCAACAGGAGAAAACGTTATCGGCGGGAACATCAATATTGATACTGATGTTCTAGCTGCTGTAGAAAAGAGTACTATCAGTGCCAACTCTACTGATGCCAGAGGAGGTCGTGTCATTATTAATACTCAAGGACTGTTTATCTCCCCCGATAGCACCATAACAGCTAAAGGTGCAAATCCTCAGTTAAATGGTATTGTGCAAATCAACAGGCTTGATACCGACCCCAGTCGAGGATTAGTCACCCTGCCAGTAGAAGTAATTGATGCCACTCGCTTGGTTGACCAAAACTTCTGTGCTGCTACCGCAGGCACTGGTAGTAGCTTCACCATCACTGGTCGTGGCGGTTTGCCTCCTTCTCCCGATTCTCCACTTAGCAGTGATATTGTGTGGGAAGATTGGGAACTTACTACTGTGCCACAGAACCATCGCCCAACTACTGCTAGGAACTTTAAACCAATCATCTCAAAACGTGCTACACCAGAACCCATAGTCGAAGCTACAGGTTGGGTGGTGAATGAGAAAGGGGAGATAGAACTTATAGCTAATCCACCAACTGTCACGCCTCTAGGTTCAACGTTGAACCCACCATCTTGCCATACTTAGATGTTAGCGTTCATCTCCTCATTACACTCACAGCTAATCCATTCGCAACCCCAATCAAGAATAATACACTAGCCTCACCATAAAACAATGCTTTTTGAATTATTGTGCGATGTGATGTTAACCATTCAAAGGTTTAACCGATACCTGTTTGAGCAAACTGGACATTAGCTAATTGATATTTTTAAATCATGAGTGAACAAATCCACACTTAATAAATGTATTAAAAAGCTGGTCTGTATTATACCTATGACTCATAGCTGACTAATAATTAAAGATGAGTAAGTTAATTGTTATCAACTTAGAAAAAGGTAACTTAAACGATGGTTTTTACCCAGTGACTGCACAATTGTGGGATAACAACTCTCGTCCAATAAAGTTTACAGGTAGTTTACCTCCTGCACCAGAAATTGCTGAACTGTATAAACGCTTTCAATTAATATATCAAGCTATCCAACAACGTTTACTACGTTGCGAACTGGAAATAGAATCGACAGGTTTAACAAACGTTAGTGAAGTAGATTTTAGCGAAGTTCAAGAACAGTTATACCTCGCGATCAATTCCTGGCTCTCCTCTGATTCATTTCGCCCAATCGACCAAAAACTACGTGAGAAACTGGCTTTAGATGAAGAATTTCAGGTAATTATTGAAGCCAGCGATCCTCTTTTACAAAGGCTACCTTGGCATTTGTGGAATTTTGTAGAGCATTACCAGTTATGTGAAGTGGCTGTAAGTATCCCCAGATATGAGCGAGTCACATCATTACCCAAACAGAAAACGAACAAAGTTAGAGTATTGGCAATATTGGGTAATAGTGAAGGAATCGATATTCAGCAAGATAAAAGTATTCTAAACCAATTATCTCACGCATCGACAGTTTTTTTAGTAGAGCCCACACGTCAGGAGTTAGATGAATGCCTTTGGTCCGAACAAGGCTGGGATATTCTCTTTTTTGCCGGACATAGTCACAGCCATGATGATCAGGGTCATATTCAGATAAATCCAACCAGTAGCTTAACAATAAAGGAGTTAAAAAATGCGCTAAGTTATGCAATTTCACACGGGTTAAAAATAGCAATTTTTAATTCGTGTGATGGGTTGGGATTGGCTCGACAGTTAACTGATTTGCAAATTAACCAAGTTATTGTCATGCGAGAAAAAATCCCAGATTTTGTAGCACAAGAGTTTGTAAAACATTTCCTAGGATATTTTTCAGGCGGTCAATCTTTATATTTAGCGGTGCGTTATGCGCGCTTAAGACTGCAGGATTTGGAAGATAGATTTCCTGGTGCTTCTTTGTTACCTGTGATTTACCAAAACCTAGCGGAAGATACTCTCAGCTGGCTTCAATTATGCGGTAAAACTAACACAATTACTTTACCTAAATGGACAGTAGGAAATCTGCAAACCGCATTGGTGATAAGTGCGCTCGTAACTGGCTTAATTGGGGGAGTGCGATCGCTTGGCTGGATGCAACAATGGGAACTGTCAGCTTT
>JAQYWO010000451.1 GCA_029379215.1 Rhizonema sp. PD37 | reverse complement strand
ATAATAACTAGTCATCATCCCTATATTATTAATAATATTAAAATGGAACATTGGAAAATAGTGACTCGTAAAGGTGGCATAGTTACAGCTCAAGATGCCAAAGACTTTAATTTAGGAAAATCGCGTCATCAAGCCTTTATGCAATTAATTAATCTTAGTGACTACAAGGAAGGCATTAAAGTAGGATGAACATCTACTTTCTTGTAGAAGGAAAAAGAACAGAAAGAAAAGTCTACCCAGCTTGGCTTGCTTATCTTTTACCAGAACTCAAACAAGTTCATAATTACGATGAGGTAAATAATAATAACTATTACTTATTTAGTGGAGAAGGTTATCCGTCAATTATTTATGAGCATTTGCCTAATGCTATTGGAGATGTATGTTCACAGGCTAATTATAATTACCTTGTAGTTTGTCTAGATGCAGAAGAAAATACTGTTAGTAGTGTTAAGCAGGAAATTCAATATTTTTTACAATCTGAAAAAATTAATACAGGAAATACTCAGCTTTTTATTATCATTCAAAACCGTTGTATAGAAACTTGGTTTCTTGGGAATAGAAAAATATACTCAAGGCAGCCACAAACTAACCGATTATTAGAATACACTCGTTACTATAATGTCTGTGTTGATTGTCCAGAACTGATGGGGAGATATCATCATAACACTCATGCGCAATTCCACGAGACATATTTAAAAGAATTGTTTAAGGCGAAAAATATTGATTATTCTAAACGAAATCCTGGAGATGTATTGAAACCTTATTATTTAGAGCAATTGTTAGAGAGGATTCAAGACAAAACTCATCATTTACCTAGTTTTCAAGCCTTTGTAGATTTTTGTCATATGATTAAAACAAAATTGTAAAGTTAAGTTGTTATATAATATTTAGCTTTTAGTTGACTAGGAAATTTCCTCTCTTATGAAACGAATTCTAGAGAAAACCGCACTGTTCACTGTAGTCGTCTTTATAGTTTTTGCCCTAGTCGCCAGTAACGGCATGACTCAAAAGACACTGAGTACACAGAGGTTACCGATAAAAAATTGCTCGGAATTACCACTGAATCAGCCATTCAGTCAACCTTGTGTTGAGACGACTACAGTACCAACATCACCTACCCCCATTTTTCTGCCTTCTCCCAACTTACAGTTAACTAACCAACAACGTTTTTTAACAACAATTACAGATAAGTTACCCACCATTCCCCAGGCTGGGACTTTTGAATACATTTTGCTACGTGCATATGGGGCGGCATTTGTCAATAAAGAGCCTACGGTGAAATTGCCACCAAAAGTTGTATTTACCAATGAACAGGAAACCAAAAAATATCAAGCGACTCTGACATTGGGCAAAGTGAATGATACGAACGAATGTTATTTACAGAAAACAGCAGCTGATGCCTTAAATCTAGCGCGATCGCAAGTACACATTCCTCTAAAATCTGGTTATGGTGCTAGTGATTGTACACGCAGCTTTGCCACAAATTTAAGATTTTGGCGAAAATATGCTGACAGTAAAACGTTGGAAAAAGTCCGAGAAGGTATAGAAACAGCAATTCTCGGTATAGTAGCACCGCCCGGCTCATCTCAACATCTATGGGGATTGGCGATCGATCTATACGTCTCAAATCAAGCACAGAGACAAGCTTTAAGTCAACATGGCTGGATTCAGACAGTAGAAAATGATATGCCTCACTGGACTTATATCGGTTATCCTCAAGAAAAATTGACTGAGCTTGGTTTTCAAAGTAAAGTGGTCAGGGGAATTACTTATTGGGTAACACCACTTTAAATGTTAGAAGTCATGCAAAATTGGGAATACTAAACTGAGAGTTGCATTTTGAGGCATGTATCTATGGTGAATGGAGTTGTTAACCAACAAACATTACTTGTTGATTTGTTAAAAGCAACCTACCAAAACCAGGAAGTTTACCCACTTCTGCAACAAAACTTAGACAAGCTCAATCATAACTTTGCTTCGCTTTTGCAACAATGGGTGAGCGAGCAATTCGCCAAAGAACCAGCAAAAGCAATTAACATCGCCAGAATTATCGTTAAATTTAGTCACCTTATTCAACAGTTTGAACAGGGAAATGTTGAGAAAAATCTAGAAATTGCCATTGCGGGTTACGAAATCGTTCTACAAGTGGTTACTTACGAGGCTTTTCCACAAGAGTGGGACAGTATTCAGCAAGCTTTAAGCTCTGCCTATCAGCAACGCCAAAAAATTCTCTATAAGACAGTTGCTGAACTTAGGCAGAGTGCTGTTCAAACTCAAAATCAGATGAAAATGTTAGCTGAATTTCAGCAAGAATTTGAACAGGCGAAGCAGCAAGTTGATGAATTAAAGAATCAGCCGATTATACAGCAAATACAACAAACAAGACAGGAAGTCGATGAGTTAAAGATTGTATTGACTAGATTAGAATCTACAGAAAGTTCTTCTAGTTCGCAAATCAACTTACAACCCATTTCTCCGACAATTTCAGATAAAAATTCCCCACGTGAATGTTTTAATACAGTTATTTTTTATGATATTGAAAACTTAACGCAAGGTAATAAAAAACCTACTTTTGAATTTTCTCTTGAAAAGATTATACAACAAGTTAAGCAAATCAGCATAGTTGAGAAAATTGCTATTCAATGTGCCTATGCGGATTGGAGTAATAATCGCTTGGGAATTCTCAAGAAGGATATTCAAAAACTGGGTATTCAACCTGTTCAGATTTTTGGTTTTTCTAACCAACGAAATGCAGCAGATATTCAACTAACTATTGACGCTATCGAATTGCTTCACAGTAGACAATCACTACAAGTCTTTGTCATTGTATCAGGTGATGGGGCATTTGCTTACTTGGCTCAAAAGCTACATGAGTATGCGAAAACAGTTATCGGATGTGCTTACAAAAATCAGACAAATGAAGTGCTTGCCGCCGTCTGCGATGAATTTGTTTGGCTACCCAATCCAGGGGCAGGAAGTGAAAAAGAGATTGTCAATTCTGTTGAACAACCCACTCCTACTAAATACGAAGCTATAATAACTGATGAACGAGCAGTTTTATACTACCTAAAAACCAATGAATCTTACGGTCATTTGTCAACACAAGATGGTGTAGATATAGGACAGGTTAAACAAGTTTTTACACAAATGATACCAGGTTTCGATCATAAACAGCAAGGATTTAAAAAGTTTAAGGATTATTTAAATTCAGTTTGTCAAGGCACAGAATTTGAAACTGTTTTTAAGAATGGAAGTAAAAACAGAATTGTGCTGAAGCTTCGAGAAGAATCTAACAATAAAGTCTACAGCACAAATAAATAAATAAAAGTTTGTAGTTGCGCTACTCTGCGAGAAGCGCTTACTACGAACCTACTTCAAAGGAATAAGCAATGAAACATTATTACAAAGATTTTTTAATTCGTGACTGGGAAAAGTACGATCGCACCCCAGCATCAGAAATCATCCAGTCTGTGTTATCAGAATACGGTTTGCTCTTTGAGCCAAATGGTGCAGACTGCGATGTGCTGCAAGTTGAAGAATATTACTTGACGACTGGGGGAGAGTTTTGGGTAATCGAACACCAAAATCAACTTGTGGGGACAGGTGCATATTACCAGGTAAAACGTGGAGAAAAAGCTGTAGAAATCCGAAAAATGTATATCTTACCCACTTATAGAGGTTTAGGTTTGGGTAAATATTTGTTACAACAGCTAGAAGCAGCAATCGCATCCCGTGGGTTTGGGCAAATTTGGATTGAAACCGCCAGTGTCTTGGTAGAAGCAGTCAAGCTGTATGAAAGCAACGGCTATGAGAAAGCAACAGGTGTCGAAACACTCCGTTGCGATCTCGTCTATGTAAAGTCACTACGCCACTAACAATCCTTATAGCTCACATGCAACTTTGGACTCATTATCTTAACAGCTTACTAAACTTATTTCTCAAATCTACCTGTCCTCTGTGCCAGCGTTCAACTTCTCAAGAATTCTGTCTTGACTGTGACAGGCAGCTGCAAAAATGTTGCTTACCTGATCCCAAGTGTCTTTGGCAGAATCCTTTACCAGTGTTTGCCTGGGGGAGATATAGTGGTAACCTCAAAAGAGCGATCGCGGCGATGAAATACGAAAATCAACCCCAAATTGCCCGTCATCTAGGTAAATCCTTGGGAGAAGCATGGTTGTTAAATGCACCAAAATACGATAAAAAGCTTGTGGTTGTTCCTATTCCACTCCACGCCAACAAGCACAAACAACGTGGTTACAACCAAGCTGGATTAATAGCACAAAGTTTCTGCAACACCACTGGATTTAAATTAAAACTTAATGGTTTGGAAAGGGTACGAGAAACGAAGCCGCAGTTTCGTTTATCCGTATCTGAACGAGAAGAAAATTTAACTCAAGTATTTATTTTAGGAAAAAACTTTCCTCGCCGTCCACATATCCAAGTTCTTTTAATAGACGACGTATATACTACAGGTGCTACTGCCAGATCTGCAATGCAAACATTTCGTCAACACGAAATTGCCGTCTTAGGGCTAGCGGCAGCAGCTACGACTCAAGGAAATTGGGAAATGGGGAAAGTAAAGAATACTACAACTTAACGTAGCGTATCTATGCAAGAATTATAGTCTTTAGATTCAGCCAACAGCAGGATCTGCTGGAAAAAACTATAATTAACCAGACTGTTTTTGTGGGAAAATTCTTTGGAATGAGAAGTAAAGCTTTTGCTAGGGGTTGGAGACAAATCACAATCATTCCCGCGACGTTGTTAGCAATTAGTACGAGTACAACAGGAGCTTTTGCTCAAGTTAGATTGTACAGTCCAATTCCTTTACCTACCAGTGGCGAAGTTTCTGAGAAGCTAACAGATAAAGATATTCCTACAGGGCAAGGCGGTTTTGCTCGTGATTACACGGTCAAGTTAAATAAGGGTGATAATCTGGTCATAGATCTCAGTTCTGACAGCTTTGATACCATCGTCAACCTTCTGGGACCTGATGGTTCAACAGTAGCAGAAAATGATGATGGTCCTGATGGCACCAGTAATTCCCAGCTTTTTACCCGCATTACGGAAACAGGATCGTTTATCGTTCGTGTCCGTTCTTTTGGCGAAACTGGGGTTGGACCATTTAAACTTAAGGTGACACGACTTCAACCAGTTAAATAATGAGGGATCGTGGGAGAGTGGAAAATTTGTGATTACAGAGTATGTTCGCTTTCCCCTGTTCCTATCCTTTAGATCATGTCCTTAAAATCACCCATAATAAAAGAACCTCTCCCCCAACCCCTAAGCGCAGGCGGGGAGGGGGGACAAAGC
>JAQYWO010000450.1 GCA_029379215.1 Rhizonema sp. PD37 | reverse complement strand
TCGAAAAAACCAAAACACAGAGGAACTGGACAACGAATTGATGTTCCTGTTTTCCGCATCCTCAGTACAGCCTAGCCTTAACTGAACCGTATTGGGCTATAACAGAGACAGAAACTCTAGACGAAGTTATTGAGTGTTTAGCAGAAAAATTCTCAATAAAAACTCAAGGTGCATGTGATCAAAAAACTTTATTTGAGATTTTAGTGAGAGCAGCAAGCAATGGGGATACTATTGAGAATACAGCCAAAACGTTGAAGAAAATTCCATCTGGAAATGATATTAGATATCATCTCAACAAAATTAATGATTTTGAAGACTTAGAGAGACAAATAACTGGAGTTTAGACTAAGCAGTGCAAAACGACCCAGCAGTGCTGAGTTAATAAAAGACCTATAAAACTGGAGTTTAGACTAACTCATGACAAAATGACTCAAAAGTGTTGAGTTAATGAACTACACAGATCAAAATATAAAAGTCAAAGAATCAAGCCGACTGTGAGTGTTGTTTCTTTTGCCTAGTTGTACTTTTTTTAACGATGGGACAACGGATTTTACGAGGACGAGGTCGTCCAGTAGACCACCCTGGTGACTTTCCACGTGGTTTGGGAAGATGTGATGGTGTACCAATCGTTGCTAAAACTGCTGCCATCGACTGAGCAACTCTTCCAGGGGTCAAATTGGTGATTGACTTTTGCCAAGGAAGAGGGCGATCGCTTACCACCCCACGAGCCAACCAAAGTTGCCAAGTGAGCAGTGGCATCAGATCACTCCATCGCTCACATTGTTCTGGTGTACCCAACTTTGGTAGTGTCCAGTGAAGGCGTTGCTTGGCAAATCGATACCAGTGGTCAACAGCAAAGCGACGTAGATACTGACGCCAGATTTGGCATAATTCAGGTATCCCCTCACCTACCCAAACTAGCCAGAAAGGTTTAAATATTCGACTTGACTCTTCATCAAGTCGCTCAACTTGAAAAAGGTGCATGTTTGTCTTGGCAGACTGCTGGAAATGGAGATTGCACCATAGACGTAGGCGCAATCGCCCCAATTTGGGGTCGGGGATCTCTAACATTTTGTCAGGTGTCCACCATGTTGTTGGCTCGTTGAGTTTAAATTTGTTTCCGTGAACACGAGGACGACCAATACCTGTATATGGTGGTGGCGCACCGTAGAGTAGGCGATTTGACCTTAAACGCATTAATTTGTCGGCGGCGATGTCGGCAGTCTGTAAGACAAAGCTAGCACACCCATATTCCGCATCCCATAGGGATAATGGGCGAGTTGACAGAGTTTGGCAAACCAGTCTCAATTGTGCAGCAGCTTTTTCAATCGGGTTTTCAAAGCTGGTGATTCGCTCATGTAATAGGGGTAATGCCCAACTGCCCTCTGTTTCTGGAATTACTGCTATAGTACTATAGCCTTGTCCAACGGTCACGGGTTTTGCGCCTGATATTGGTTGCGCTTGATGCTCATAAGTGCGCTCTTTTAGTGTCCTCGCATCCAGTCTTGGCCAAGCCGTATGATCTCCTGCTAAGACGATTTGTTGTGTTTGGGAAAGTTGTTTTATATACAACTTCATCAATTCTGAGCGTGGGGGATTCCCATCTTCAAGTGCTTCATAGATACTAGACCACTGTCGTCTAAATACTGGAGATACTGAGAGTTCCACGAATGAGTAAACACTACGTGTCACTAATACTGCATCCATCAAGTCAAATAAAGCATCTCTGGCTTTACCTAAGATGGTGTACACACCAGAGCGAAATTGTTTAAGCTTATCAATATTTGTCATGGTCAAGCTGATTTTTTCTTCAAATTTCAGCATCGACCATAAAGTGGTCGTTTTAACAAACAGCGACCACTTTTTCTGGTTTGAATTGTTACTGATAATCATAATCGAATGTTAAAGTGGGGAAGAGTGTGCCAAGGGCAGACTCTTCCCCACAGACCCATGATTCTCATTATTGTATTTTTTAAGCACATGAATGTATTACACAATTTCAAGAGTTACGGATGGGTTGAGTGAGACCTAATCGATGTTATTTTTACCCGTAATTTCAGTTGACTTGCGTTCCCTCATATAACTTTTAGTCTAAACTCCAGTAAAGTTAGCTATTGATTTAAACTTAATTCCTTGTTATTATGGCAAGCCTAATAACAAGGAATTGCCCTATATCTATCGGAGCCAAGCTAAATCTGGTACTTGTTCTTTCTACGCCTATGCAACTTTATATGTTTTAATGAAAGGAAAACGTGTAACCCTTGCGATTAGAGGCGTTAGGTGGCTGGATACAAGTGTTGCTATTATTACTTATCTATTAGCAGAACTTGATGCACTTCATATTCAGGTGAAACAACTTTATCTTGACAGAGGATTTTTTAGTGTTCCCGTCATTCGTTGGTTACAAGCTTTAGATGTCCCTCTGCTCATGCCCGCAATAAAAACAGGAAAACAAGGAGGAATTAAACAGTTTTTAAAAGGTAGACAAAGCTATAAAACTAAATATACTATGACCAGAAGTGGAAGTCAAAATGATTCATTCACTTTTGAATTATGGATTGTTTGTAAATATAAAAAGGGCAAACGACATCAAAAGGGTGTAGAATACTTTGCCTATGTAGTTCATAAGGTAAAAGCAAATTTATCTTATATCCATCAAGATTATAGGAAAAGATTCGGAATTGAAAGTAGTTATAGGCTCAAAAATATCTGTCGAATTAGAACAACAAATAAAAAACCAGTTTTAAGATTATTATTCGTTGGCGTCTCTTTTATTCTAGTCAATATATGGGTTAACCTTTTATGGCTAAAAATCAGCCGAAAGAGAAGAGGTGGAAGATTAATTTATCGGGAATTATTTAGTCTCAAACAGATGTTAGCCTTCCTCCGTCAAGCTGTTGACAAAATATATCAAGTTGTTGAAAGTATTTATCTTCCATCGGGATAATTGACAGAAGCTTAGTTGCTAGTTTTTTATAAGCAATTCTTATCGATACCCCGCCTACTTGCTTAAACAGCAGCTGATAAAAAGTATCACTGACTACAAAATTTGTAAGCGATCGCCCTTTGGGAAAAAGTTTGTGATCTACTGAATGTGTTTATCCATGTTTTGAATAGGATCTGAGTCTCCTGTACGGGAGGGTTTTGTCAGTTGTCGTGTTTACTCGTATGTTGTTTCAATTACCTCAAGACAAGTGTAAGATATCGCCTGCAACTTCTTCTCCCCCTCACCCCCTCAAGTGCTTCTCAAAGCCACAATCGGATCGAGTTGGGCAGCGCGACGTGCGGGAACAACACCAAAGAATAAACCGATACTGCCAGAAACGCTAACGGTAAGGGCAATGGCAACAGGAGAAATTCCGGCTTTTAATGGAGTCAAAGCTGCTACCAGCATAATGCCACTTGCACCGATCACAGTCCCAATCAAGCCGCCTGCTGCAGAGAGAATCACTGCCTCAATCATGAATTGGAGGAGGATGTCTTGCTGGGTGGCACCGATCGCCTTACGCAACCCAATTTCTTGAGTCCTTTCAGTGACAGATACGAGCATAATATTCATAATGCCAATGCCGCCGACAAACAGAGAAATCGAAGCGATCGCCACTAGCATAATTGTCAAAGCACCTGTAATTTGACCGACAGTTTGCAATGCATCTTTTTGAGAGCGCATAGTGAAGTCATCTTCACTCACAATTTTATGGCGTAGGCGCAGTAGATTGGTGATTTGAAACTGTGCTGCATCTACACTTTTTGTATCACGAGCCGAAGCAACGATATAATCTAAGGCAATACCATAGGGAGAATTCTTGCCCACAAGTCGGTTGGCTGAAGTTGTGATGGGAATCAATGCTGTGTCGTCGTAATCTGCTCCGACACTTGAGCCTTTTGCTTCCAGTACACCGATCACTTGAAAGCTAGAATCTTTAATCCGCAACTGCTCACCTACGGGGTTGCTCTTACCATAAAGTTTTTCTGCCAAGTCGGCACCAAGTACGGCAACTTGATTGTTGCGTTTCATGTCTAAATCGCTAAAAAACCGCCCTTTATTGGTATCAAAGTCCCGGACTTTTAGGAAACTGGGAGTTGTACCAATGATGTTAACATTGGTGTTTTTATTTAGGTAATTAACCACCTGTCTGCTGTTTAACTCTGCTGTAACTCCTGCAACCGTTGGTACTTGAGAGACGATTGCACTTGCATCTGCCAGTACTAAAGTTTTTGGCACATCGAAAGAGATACGTTGAGTTTCCCGATTGCCGGGAAACACAAACAGCACGTTTGGTCCTAAAGACTCTAACTCCTTATTGACATACTTTTGCCCACCTTCACCAACACCTATCATTGCAATCACAGAAGCGTTACCAATGACAATACCCAGCATTGTCAAAGTGCTACGTAACTTATTTGACAGCAGGGTTTTTCCTGCCATTTTGATGCTTTCTAAGAAGTTCATTTTTGTTGCTGTTCAAGTGCCTTCTGGATCTGGTAGTCTTTGGGTGGGTTAAGAAACACGCGCTCGCCCAGTTTCACACCGGATAAAATCTGAGTTTGGTCCTTCACTTGCGAACCAATTGTCACAGGGTGAAATATGGGTTTATTGTTTGCATCCGGCAACAGGACACCCGTCTGACCCTTTTGGGTCACAATTGCTACAGTCGGAACGAGCAAAGCATTTTTGACCGGATGGCCCAGGAAGGTCAGATCAACATTCATACCAGAACGGAGCGTATCTTTTCCAGTATCAATAGCCACTCGTATTTGAAATAATGTCACACCTTGATCCTTCACTGCTTCTGGAGCAATCAAATGCACGTGAGCCTTAAAAACTTGGTCAGGATAGGCATCGGCAACCACTTCCACCTGCTGTCCTACTTTAATTTTGCCAATATCGGTTTCTGGAACTTGAGCGAGCACTTCCAATCCGTGTGCGACAGCCACAATTGAACTGGAAGTCGCTGAGGCGCTGCTAGAGGCTGAAGTCGTCGGTGTCACAAAAGCCCCGACGTTAGCATACTTCTGCGTGACAATTCCGGAAAAAGGAGCACGGATGATGGTATCATTCAACTTAACTTCAGCCGCTCTTAACTGGGCAGCTGCCGAGTCAGTCGCGGCAGATCGCTGAGCAATTTCCTCCGGACGAGAGCCACTTTGGAGCAGTGATAGTCGTTTTCGGGCTTCTCGTAAGTTTGCCTGAGTTGCGTTGTCATCACTCAGGGCTTGGTCGAGTAATTGTTTTTTTTCCGCGCCTTGTTGGTAGAGATATTGGTAGCGTTTTACCTGTTCAATTGTGTAATTTGCCCTCGCTTGCGCGGCATCTACTTGTGCTTGCCCTTGGGAAATTTCTTGAGGACGATT
>JAQYWO010000449.1 GCA_029379215.1 Rhizonema sp. PD37 | reverse complement strand
ATTTTTCAAAATGTAGTTTAATTATACTACTATATGAAGTGCGGAATGTGGGTTAAAAGATTCAAAGCTATTGTTCTATTCAGTTAATTTTTTTGATGAAGAGCAGAAAGCAGGAATGTTACGAGCAATTGCGGCTCATATAACCAGGACTCTGGTTTAGCGATCGCTTAAAACCTTGTTTAGTAAGGTATCCTTAGCTTCAAAAGCTTGTATTCGCTTGCTGTTTATTATTGGTGAATACGACACCTAGATTTAACCTCTGTTTTTTTAGAGTAAACCCACCACACCACGTAACAAAACTTTATACGCCGGACTCACGGATGATTGCGATCGCCCTTCGCAGTTTCCTTAAGTATCCGCCTTTATGAGAATACGGCAACCCGTCCACCGTGACCGATAAACAGATAAGCGTGAAGTACCATCACCGTGGATGCCTCTGACAACTGTAACCGATATCGCTGATGATGGCTCCACTCCCGCCACTCCGCTCCGGCTCGTCTCTCCGTGTGGTTGAGAAGAGTAAGACTATAAAGACGTTGATCTACGTAGTTGAAGGTTTATCTGTCCCCGTGGGGGGGAAACCGCCAAGCTAGTCGGCGGACAACAAGCTGGTACCACGACTTTTCATGATCATCTCGGTTACTCGTCCCAGCTTGCTGCCGCCTCCTTCAGCTTGTCGGTTTCCTTTGGGGTAATCAAAGTCTTTCAATAACTTGAATAAACTGAAGAATTGACAGGGGAGTAGGGGTGCCAAGAATTAAAAAATGATTTAAAAAAATGAATTAAAAAGTTAACTTACGAGCTAAGTTTGCTTTACTCCTTCCTCTCCGCTACGCGTAATAAAATATACTTAATACTTGACAAGGTTATCGTTTTAAAGCACACTATAAGTATAGTAATTGAGGCTTTGGTCATGGTTCTTCCGAACCGCGTTTTTCGTTCCTTTCCTGCGTGTGCGGCTCCTCTAGCTGTCGAGGTTCTCTTGTTCTCTCAGTCTTTCCCAGGCTTGGGTGTGGTTGCGGTTCGTCCTTCGCGGCGTTCCTTCTCTGGCTGGGTGTGTGTCTGTTCTTTTGTTTCTGAGTCTGTCGCTACTGAGTTTTCCGAGTTTGCTGCAACTGAGTTTTTTGGGCGTTTCGCTTACGTTGCAGTCCGCTCTGCTAGTCGTCGCTTCCGTGTTTCCGTTCCGTGCTTGTCTCCTACAGGTTTCGTTGCAGTTCGTCCCGTCTCTCGTCCCGCCGTTCGCCTCGCTGGTCGCCGCTTCCGTCTTCTCTAGTTGCTGTGGGGGGCTTCCCCCTTTTTCTTTTTAAAAAAACATATTTATTAGGCTTAGTTCATGTATTCACTCTTCACTAATGTTCGTTCGGTCGGTTTCTCTGGCTCTCGCTCACCCTCAGAGAGGGCGATCGCATCCCTAAAAGCCATCCTCCCCTTAGTTCCTGTCTCTGGGTGCCGCGTCTCAGTTGGTTGTGCTGCTGGTGTTGATGCGGTTGTCCGCGAGTTTTTTACAGGGTCTAAGTCACTGTTGGTCTTCTCTGCGTCTTCACCCCGGTTTGCGTGTGCGGGTCCTGTCGCTGCTCTTGCCCGTCGGTCAGCTGCTTGTGCGCGGTCAGTGTCTCCCGGTTCTTCTGGGTTGCTGCTCATTCTTCCGTCTGGAGCTTGCCCCTCGGGTGTTCGTCCTGGGCGCAGCTTCCGTGGTTGTGGTTCCGGCTCCTGGGGCACGGCTGCTCTTGCAGCTGGCTTGGGGCGGCGGGTTGTGGTGTTTCTCGCCCCTGGTTTAGTTCCACCAGCTTGGTCTGGTTTTGAGTGGGTTTCCCTCAAGAGTGGGTGGTGGTGTTTGCAGCCCATGGTTTCTCGGGTGGTTCAGATGTCTTTGTTTTAGGCATAGCTGCATCAATTTAAAAGGGAAAGCGATCGCGTAATCACTCTCCCTTTTTCTGTGCGGTACACACAGCGCGATTATTTAATTGGCAAATTCTGATATAAAGCCTCACGCGCTTTTGCTTGCCATCTAAGTATAGAAGTTATTCTCTCCAAGAATTCCTCTCCAACCTTAACAACAATCTGATCATCTGCACCACTTCGCCCTATCAAGTCCCCGCCTCTCCCCCTTTTCTTGGGTTGAGGATGCCGTAGAAAGAACTCCCCACTGTCTAGGTCATCTTCCAAGATTGTCCGCACAATCTCAGCCCAGTTTGGCAGCTGCATTAATTGGGTTTTGAAGGAGAGCGAAACTCTAATAGACAGCTTTTTGATGAGCTTCTCAGATCTCCCAAATGGATTATAATTTTCACCTTTTCGTTTTCCAGCTTTGGGCAAATCTGAAGGGGTTTCTAAAATTTTTTCGATTTTTTCTATTAGAGTCATTTCTCTTGTTCATGAAGCTTCTTTAGCTTTTCCGCGATCGCTTCCCTCACGAATTCCAGCCTGCCTTCGCCTAATTTTCTAAGTGCCTCATCCATTGAGGGAGTAAGGCGGATATTTAAAATTCTCTGCAATGGTTCACTTCCAGCCGCCTCAATCTTAATGCTTTTGCCGAAATCGGGATTGCCACCAGGGCGACCGCTAGTTAAACTTCCCATACTTTTGCTCCATGTCTGCATTTAAATTATAGCCTGTATACAAACTATACTCTTAAAGATTGTATGAAGTTAGGTTATTATAGCTTGTATACTTACTATAATGTTGCTATAATATAAGTGTACCCGACCAAGGACACCGACTATGATTGACAAAGATTTACCAGTTTCAATATTTATTCCCGCGATTAACGACTATGTAGAAGTCGTTGGCGCTAAGTGCCAAATCATTGATGGCAAACAGTTTTTAAGAATCGTATGTAAATCTTCAATCGGTACAGAATTACTGATTAATCCTTCAGATTTGCAAACTTACTTTAATCGCCAAGCTGTTCCATTTTAAGTAAAAATTGGCTCCCCCTTGGGAGCTTCACTTTCCAAAGTTTGGAGCGGAGGAAGCTTCATCTCCAACTTCTCTTCTAATCGCTTTTTATCCTGTAAATTCATCCAGTGAGAAAATAGCGATCGCTCCTCCGACTTACTGTATATAAATATTCTATGAAGACAATTTTATTGTTAGTATACATACTATAATATAGATACAAGCCCTTTGAAAAAGGTATCCGACCAAATGACACATTTTTCTGCAAGCGCACACACCCGCGCTAACTATAATTATTCTAATTTCCATAAATCTTTACTTCATGAGAATAACGGTGAAGACTACGCGCTTCGGCACATTTACAGTTTAGAAAACACAAAAGTACTGCTTGAACAATGGGGATGGTCATCAGATCAGATTAAAACTGGAATTGAACATGCAACTATCGACGTTTACAAAAATGTTGTTTATTTGCACATCACCAACAAAATCAGCAAGCGTGGACAGCTGATTAAAATTCGTGGTATATCTCGCTTTATTTCTAAAGCTGATTATGTAGGCATATTAATAGAGCGCTGCTGGGCTAAAGCTGACCCCTACAAACTGGAACCAGGTAACGAGTGGGATGAATTAATTGCTAGAGGTAACACAGGCGATTTTTATGAACTCAAGCTGTATCAGTATGAAGTCACCTGTACTTGTCACGCCTATTCTGGGATAAAAAAGGCTTTTGAACAAGATAGTGTTGCAACCAAGCACTTGATGCTCAATCCCAAAACTTTGGGTCAAATCCCAGATAAGCACATCTTTGCAACATGGAAGTATATCGGTGCTGAAACTTTGCAGCAGTATGAATACTGCTGGATAGAACGTAAAGAAGCAGCTATGAGGGAAAAAGATAAATTTTTATTGCAAAGTCAGCCTGACTTAGAAGAGCCTGACTTTGGAGACTGGTAAATTTCCTGGCTGCCAGCCCACAGCCACTAAGAGAGGGTATTGAAGCCCAGAAAGTGAGGTATCCGACCAAAGACATCCACTTAACCGGGCAATTTTATTTTAGCATATAACATTTTAACCATGACACCGACACCGCAACTCAATGCAGCTCTTGCCAAAGCTAAGAGATTGTGGGCGATAGCGTTAGCGTTAGCGAGTCTTCGAGCGTCAGCGGTAGCGTTAGCGACGAAGGAGCGTCGGAACGAGCGTCAGCGCTGCCGCCAAAGGCGGATCGCGGCGGAATGAATTGAATCTCTCTGATTCCGATGTACGAGCTGTTTTGGCAGGATTTAATGTGGAGAAAACTGCCGAGATTACTACCAAGGAATACGATGCAGTGATCCAGTCGATGCGAGATTATTCGACAAAGTTCTAGCTCAGAAGAGCGATCGCTTCATTCACTGATGGCGTGATCGCTCTCCCTTGAAGCATAAAATCTATTAAGCAATGTTAATTCTTTTACTTGATCTTAAAAAAACTTTGATTACCCCAAAGGAAACCGAAAAAGTGAAGGAAGATGGCAGCAAAGTTGAACGAGTAAACGTGATGAGCACGCAAAATCGTGGACCAACTTTGCTGCCTTCTGACTACTTTTTCGGTTTCCCCCCACTGGGACAGATAAACCTTCAACGGAGAAGATCAACGTCTTTATAGTCTTACTCTTCTCAACCACACGGAGCGGAGTGGCGGGAGTGGAGCCATCATCAGCGATATCGGTTACAGTTGTCAGAGGCATCCACGGTGATGGTACTCCACGTTTATCTGTCTATCGGTCACGGTGGACGGGTTGCCGTATTCTCATAAAGGCGGATACTTTTTCCCACTGATACCGATATTCTTGTGCGGTTCATACAATAGTAACGCGATTGCACTTCATGCAGTATTGGAATCCTTGCTGCCAGAGGATGCAATAGCACCTACTTTCACGCAATCGCAAATATAGTAATTGAAACTTGACAGCATTTCTATTATATCAGTCTTTTGGGAAAGTTAACGATAAATTTTTATATTCTCAGCATCCAAAAAGCTAAAATTCTTACATCCCCTAAACTCTTGTAAAAAGCTTTGCTCAATGCAGTGGAATTTCATCTCTGCGATGCGATTGCGACGCTGTAATGATGCGATCGCCCAATCCATATGCTCAGATCCAATTCCTCCACGCAAATGCACCACACGTACCATCTGCCCATTCTTCCCAGGTAAACATTTATTTCTGGCGAGTAATCTATAATATCTGGTTCTACCTGGGAATTCCCCATTATCAATATCATCAAATCCAGTTCTGGGGCGGAAGTTAGTGCAATATCCCTTGATAATAACGCCCAATGGTGGAAGAAAGCCAAGATTTGCGCTCGCCTCAACTCTTTCCAACACCTCCTCATAGTGCAGTGGTGTGAATTGCCTTCCACTGCGTTCAATCAAAAACTTATCCTTATCAAGCCTTATCGCCTCATGTCGAAGATTGGTTTCAACTGGAGTTTAGACTAAAAGCAATATGAGAGAACGTAAATCAAATGGAATTAGAG
>JAQYWO010000448.1 GCA_029379215.1 Rhizonema sp. PD37 | reverse complement strand
TTTTTAACCCGCAATTCCTGAGGCAGCGCGTTGGACGGGTTTCCCGGCTTAAAGCGTCTGCCGTCTCAACACGCTCACGGAATTTCGTGTCAGTGTGAGCCTCCGCCTTGATGTAACTTATTTGTCATTCTTCGACCCCTTGCTGTTGACGTACCCATTGCCGTAAACTTTTTTCAGTAGCTACTTCGTCTTCTTGAGCCTGAGCCAGAAATTCGTACAACTTGATTTTCGGAACCAGTGGAAAGGTGGGGCTATTTTCGACTTCTTGATATTGTCCATTTTGAAGTTGGTAAATCCGCCAAACTTGTCCATTAAAACGCCAAAATTCAGGGATACCCATGCTGGCATAGAGTACTGGCTTATTGATATCTGTGTGGGTAATGTCCACTTCTACTACTAAATCTGGCGGTGGATCTTGCTGTAAATTTATCGTTTTTCCCGTGACTTGCGGTTGATTCTGGATGTAATAAGCATTATCTGGCTCTGCACCCCGATCCAAATCTTCCCGAGCGAGGGTAGTAGATCCCATCGTTTTGATTTTCAAACCCATCTCCACCACTAGAATGCGAATAAACAAGCCAATCAGTTCTCGGTAAAATTCATGTTCTTCTAAAGGCATAGTAATTTCTAAAGTGCCGCGATCATAGGTAAGATGGGCAGAACGGCTCTCGCTAATCACTTGTAGAATTTGCTGATATCCCTGCCAGTTCAGATGGTGGAAAATCACCCGTTGTTCGCCAATTGGTCGGGATAGATTTAATAATGGAGGAACTGTGACCATAGGTGGAAAGATAAAGCGTTTTTAACTATCGTAGCGAGAAGTTTTCAGTTAGGTTTATCAATTAATTCACCACAATTCCTATATTTTTATCTCCTCTTGGTAATCCAAAAATATTTTTGTCCACCAAGAAGATCGTCGCAAAGGTGAATTGTCAAAAAGTCAAAACTTAGGCACTTGTTTCAAGATTTTTTAACAATTAACAATCAAGATTACTACAATTTGACCTGCAACAAATGGCTACGGGGATTGAAAGTACGTATTGCGCGAATTTTTTCATAGTATTCCCGCTCTTGTGGGCTGAGATCTTTTGGTGGTGCAATCACAATTTTCGCTAACAGATCGCCTCGTCCACCTCTAGTCTCGGGCCAACCTTTACCACGCAGCCGCAGGGACTGACCGGAACGCACTCCTACAGGAAGCTTAAGATTAACCATACCATCGGGTGTGGGTACCTCGATAGAAACTCCTAACACAGCTTCATCTGGTGTAATCGGGACTTCGCACACTAAATTTTCGCCTTCAAACTGGAAGAAGGAGTGTGGCTGTAATTCAACTTTCAGGTACAAATCACCTCGTTGCTGGTTTACTGAACTTACGAGTCCTTTACCCCGTACACGCAGACGACTACCTGGTTTAGCCCCAGCAGGTATGCGAACATCAATAACTTCGTTGCCTAGACTTAATTGCTTTTGGACACCATTAAAAGCTTCAGCAAAAGTCAGGGGAATTGTGGCTTCGCTATCTTGAACTGCTCCATTACCAACATCTTGAAAGCCAAAATCATTAAAGCCGCCAAAACCACTTGGTGCCCCTGTAGAAGTCCGGTAAGAGTAGGTTTGTCGTCCTCCGCGACTGCTTGCACCACCAAAGCGCCCTAATAGCTCATTAATGAACTCATCAAAACTGCCGTAATCACTAAAGTCAACGCCGCCCATATCGGCACCAGTATTGGGCGAAAAGCCTTCAGATGCCTGTTTCCAGTACTGACCAAATTGATCATACTTTTTACGTTTATCAGCATCTGACAAAACTTCGTAGGCTTCGTTAATTTCTTTAAAGCGTGCTTCCGCCTGTTTGTTGTTCGGGTTGACATCAGGGTGATACTTGCGGGCTAGCTTGCGAAATGCCTGTTTAATTTCTTCAGGACTAGCGGTCTTACTAACCCCTAAAATTGCATAATAGTCTTTGAAGTCGGTTGTAGCCATCTACTAGCCTCCTCTAATATATTTACTCTAAGTTTTTTCTATAAGCTTTCGGCATTCAGTAATTGGTAGTTTTACTAACTGCGCCATTTACAGGCGAGATCTAATTACCAACAACTGATACCCCAGCGCAGCATTATAGACTTTAATTTTAAAATTAACAAAAATTAAATTTATTTTAGTGCGGTTCTTGCTGACCTAACAGCGCAATTTCCGTACTTCGGTAAGTCAGAAAGAGCAAGTCCCAATGTAAAGTTGTTTTTATTTATGCCAACTTACGAAAGAAAGGCAGAAGTACGTTTATGCGTAGCGTCTTTAAAGGAGAAAGAGAAGGCAGAGGGCAGTTATGTAAATTGTTGTGCAAATCATATGCGGGGTGAGTTTAAAGCCCACCCTCCCTTGTGACGCTCCTGACGCTCGTTCCGACGCTCCTCCGTCGAAGATCGCTAACGTCGCTAACGCAGTCGCTACAACAGGGGAAACCCTCGCAACGCGCTGCTCACCAAAGTGCACTCGTTTGCCGGGGGAAACTTCCAAAGCGCGAGCTTTGTGCAAAGTCTGCTTTGAGAGTGTTCTCTCAAAGCAAAGCGAGCCTACCAGAAGATTCTGTCCGGCAGACTTTGCCCGCGAGCTTTGCAATAAAAATGTATTCTCTTGCAGAGTGCAATCAAGTTACACAGATCCTTCAAGCCCGGATAGCTTCCTCTATTAAAACCCACGTTTAAAAACGTGGGTTCCCGTGACTCATAGCTGCCGTCTGTATAGCAGCATAGCTGAATTATTTCTCAATAAGTAGTATGAAAAAATTAGACGATCTAGTCCTTGTTCTCAGGGAAAGGTTGGGCGAAGTTGACTGGCATTGCCGTCATTCGCCCAACCTCCCATTGAGCGAAGTTGCGTGCGACTGGCGTCGAAGAGTTATGAATGAGAACAAACTCGTGAATTGAAGTTAAGAATTATATTTATAACTCTTAACTTCTGTAGGGGCATGGTGGAGCGCCCCTACTCATAACTAAATAACTGTTCCATCTGGAATTACGGCATTCTTGAGGATAACGACGATACCAGAGCGAATGTAGAAGCCTTGGCTTTCCCGTTCTGCTTCTTGAACATTATCTTTATTGATAATTTTTACATCGCATCCGATATGGGCGTTTTTGTCAACGATGGCACCACGAACTATGGTGTTAGCGCCAATACCTAAAGAGACAGCTTTCCGCTCACACTCTGACTGCCGTTCGGCGAAACCTTCGTAGAAATCGGCTCCCATAATAAGGGTATCTTGGATAATGCAGCCAGCTTCAACCCGCGATCGCACTCCCAACACTGAGTGTTCGATTCGGCAATCTTTCAAAATGCAACCTTCACCAATCATCGATTCTCTGATTTGGCAGTTTAACAATTTGCTTGGTGGTAAGTACCGAGCGCGGGTATAAATTGGTGCTTCTTCATCATAGAAACTAAAAGGTGGTCGTGGTTGCTGAGTGAGAGCCAAGTTTGCATGATAAAATGCTTCAATGGTTCCAATGTCTTCCCAGTAATCGTCAAATAAGTAGGCTTGAATGTTGTAATCTTTTGCTGAATCGGGAATAATTTCTTTGCCGAAATCAGTTTTCTGTGGAGATTCTTTGAGTAAATTGATCAAAACATCTTTCTTAAAGATGTAAATCCCCATTGAAGCAATGTACGGCTGTTCTTTAGCTTGTTCTGGTGTCAATCCCAGTACAGTCGTATCGACTTGCATTGTCTTTAAAGCTTCACCCTTGGGTTTTTCGCTGAAGTCGATCACCCTACCAGCCCCATCAATCTTCATTAAACCAAAGTCAGAGGCACGACGCTCATCAATTGGGATAACGGAGAGAGTCATATCAGCCCCAGTTTCTCTATGGCGATTCACAAAGTGGCGGTAGTCCATACGGTATAAATGATCGCCTGAGAGGATCAGAAATTCATCTACATCCCATTCTTCCAAAAGCCACAAGTACTGGCGAACTGCATCAGCTGTACCTTGGAACCAGTTAAGGTTTTCTAAGGTTTGCTGTGCGGCAAGAACTTCCACGAAACCCTCGGTAAAGCCAGAAAAAGTGTATGCACGGGCAATATGGCGATTTAGGGAAGCTGAATTAAATTGTGTCAGAACGTAGATTTTGAAGATTTCTGAGTTTATACAGTTACTGACAGGAATATCAATGAGACGGTACTTCCCTGCAACTGGTACTGCAGGCTTAGCACGTAGCTTTGTAAGCGGATAAAGGCGGGTTCCTGCGCCGCCGCCGAGAATGATCCCTAAAACTCTTTTCACTCTTAATTTCTCCTGACTGCCTTTCAACTCCCATCTACAGTGTATGACTGTCTGAGACACCTGATAAGGGGGGAAAGGTAGATTTGGTTCCAAGAGCTAGGCAAATTGCTTTTCTACCTGGGACATAGCCAGTTTGGCATAAACAGATGTTTTTACTCCGGGAGGTTCAGACAGTTTGTATACGGTTTGTGTTAGCATTATCCTCTTAACTCAAATTGGCTCGCGAGTCAAGCACTATTGCTATCAGCAGGTAGTTTAGGCAACACCAACCTCCAGATCAACGTAACGCGATTCTCCTTCTACGTTTAATTCCTCAACAACTTCCAAGTACTCTCGAATTGCAATCTTAATGTTTTATAAAGCCTCTGCTTCCGTTTCACCTTGAGAACAGCATCCGCGTAAGGCTGGACACCAAACAGCGTAGCCTCTTCAGTTTTAAGTAATTTAATTAGATACCGCATGGGCACTCGACTGCTCTATGAGCATAACCTTTGTCTATTTTAAGCGCTCGCAAATTCAGTATATTGTCTGACATGAGGTGGATGAAATGCTAAAACAATCTCCTGTGGTGCAATCCCTTTGAGCAACAAATCTGTCGCCACCCCATCTTCTGTCCAATCTTCCTCAATCCAAATTTTGTCATCTTTCAAACGCATATGAATCATCACATTCTTAATTCGCTCATCAAAGTGCCAACCCATCAACAACAAAAGGTACTGATCGTATACCTCATCAAAGGCTAAAGCACTTTCAGTTTTAGAACCAGATTTTTCATTTAGCTGATGATATTCTCTTAAAACTTCTTGGATGATTTGACGATGTTTCTTTAATTTATCCATTGCACAATCACCTCGCTTTCTGCATCTACTATTAACAATTTAACTTGATTGCGATTGATAATCATCTGGGCTAACTGACGTTGAAAATAACTTTTATAGGTTCCTTGTGTAATTGCCAAATACAGTTCAAAATCTAATGCCGTTTCTAGCAAAATATCTCGATAGACAATATACTGACCCACAGCTTGCTCTAAGTCATTAATAAATGATCGACCTAAGAAGCTTTTGACTTATACAAGAATTCTTTGACCGAAGAAAGGCAGAGGGCAGCTATGCTGAAGGCAGAAGGTAAGAAATTTT
>JAQYWO010000447.1:3702-5427 GCA_029379215.1 Rhizonema sp. PD37 | reverse complement strand
ATTAAATACTATTTAAATATTTTACCAAGCAAACTATGAAAACCCAGATTATAGCAACAGCCATATTTTTAACAACTATTAGTCTAATAACGCCTGCCCAAGCTGCGAATAGTGAACAAATCAGACAACTGCTGGCAAGTAAACAATGTCAAAATTGTGACCTAGTCGGTGCTGGTTTGGTGATGGCTGATTTATCAGGAGCCAATTTAAGTGGAGCTAATCTTGCAGGTGCAAACCTTAGTCGTGCAAATTTAAGTGGTGCCGATCTTAGAGGTGCAAACTTAAGCGGTGCTGGTTTATTTGGTGTTAATTTGAGTGGAGCTAAACTTAACGGATCAACTTTAAATGGGGCTGACTTGAGAAGTAGTTATTTAGTAAATGCACAATTGACTGGTGTTAGTCTCAATGGTGCTAACTTACAAGGAGCAGTTGGAATACCGTTAAAAATTGCCACACATGAAGAATTTTATACTTGGGGTGTAGCAGAAGCAGAAAAGGGTAACGCACATCAAGCAATTGACCACTTTAGCCAAGCGATCGCTATCAACCCCAATTACGCCAGTGCTTATTTAGCTCGTGGTATTACTCGTTACCAAATGCTTGATAGGCAAGGTGCAACCCAAGATGCCCAGATGGCTCAAAAACTCTATTCAGCTCAGAATAATACTACAGGATTGCAAACAGTACAGGCTTTTATTCAAGAACTACAAACACCTCAAACACAAAAGGTGAGCGCTGGAAAACCAGATTTTGTAGACTTTATCGGAGGTCTTTCCTCACTTTTGCTCAATTTACTTCCGTTTTAAAATAATCATCCGGTACTCGTTCAACCCTTTGTGTAATGTAGGTTTCCGACAATGGCTTTCGCGCCATCAGTAATAGAGTCACTATCAGCATGTAGCTCTCTATTATACACTCGATTCTAGTAATCTTTAAAGTTTATGTAATCTCATGACGATTTCTAACCAATTGTGGAAAGCAAATCAAGACATCGCGCAAGCTTGTTTAGAACATCCCTTTGTTCAAGGCATTAGTAATGGCTCGCTGGAACCGCAGAAATTTGCTTACTATGTAGGACAAGATGTTTTTTTCTTAGAAACCTTTGCACGTGCTTACAGTATCGCTGCTGCGAAAGCGCCAGAATTCTCAGGATTTATTGTGTTTCACAGTTTGGCTGGTGGGGTTTTGGAAGAACTACAGTTGCATGAAGCATATGCTGCAAAATGGGCAGTCAATTTGCATTCTGTGGAACCGGGAGTTGCCACCCGCCGCTACACCGACTTTTTATTAGCAACAGCTTGGAGCGGAGATGTGGGTTTGACAGCTGCGGCTATGTCGCCTTGTATGCGTCTGTATGCATTTTTAGGAGAACAGTTAGCTCATGATGGTATTCCCAATCATCGCTATGCAGACTGGATTCGGACTTATAGCAGCCCTGATTTTCCTTCCTTAGCTCAAAAATTAGAAAATTTAGTCGAAAGTTATGCTTCTAACACAGCCTTATTACACTCTACTTACCGTTATGCAATGTTGTGCGAGCGAGATTTTTTTCAAGCCGCTTGGGTTGAGCAATCTTGAATGCAATAACTTCCATTAAACTTTCGGATTGTATTTGAAATTTAAAATCTTGACATGAAATTCAAGATTTGTATTCGGTGGCTCTTCGCCAATTCTTATGTACGCGTACATAAGAATTCTGTCTTTAGCGAACAACATAGCTTACTG
>JAQYWO010000447.1:0-3692 GCA_029379215.1 Rhizonema sp. PD37 | reverse complement strand
TTCTTATGTACGCGTACATAAGAATTCTGTCTTTAGCGAACAACATAGCTTACTGAGGATGATTCCTCTACTCTCCACTTATCGACAAACGCGACATCTGAAGTCTCTCAACTGCCGACAATTGCTAGAGTCACTGCCAGTGGAGGAAGTTTAAAACCAACTAACCATAAGGAGAAGAAGGCGTCATCCAACAAAGCTAGAAGCTTAAATTATACCGACTTGCGGTTGATGTCTGTAGTTCACACAAGAAATGTATGTTAAGAAATATAACGCACACCTCTCGGCATGAATCTGCGAGCTTCTAGCTCGCGGTGTTTGCTCAACAATAACTGATAAACTGTCTGGTTTGAGGGATACTACTAATAAAGTTATTTTGAACTAAGGGCAATGAATCTAGATGAGCTGTTAAGTCGTTATCAGGCAGGAGAGAGAAATTTCAAGGGAGCTAACCTCATTGGTGGTTACCTGAATGAAGTCAATCTCAGCGGAGCCAGTTTGCATGGAGCATCCCTTAGCGAAGTAGATTTGAGTAAAGCAACCTTAGTAGGAACAGATCTTCGAGAAGTCTCTCTCGTTAGAGCCAACCTAAGTGGAGCGAACTTGAGTGGAGCTAACCTGAGTGGGGCTAATCTGTTTGAAGCGAAGCTAACAGGCGCTATACTCAATCAAGCAGACTTGAAGATGACAGATTTAATAGATGCAGACTTAACTGCAGCAAACTTACTGGGAGCAAATATGTACGGGGCTTATATGACTGGCACAAAGTTTCAAGGTGCAATTATGCCAGATGGTACAATTCACAATGATTGAAGTCTTTCATTAGTCCTGAGTCCTGAGCCCTGAGTCAAAAAGAGTCTTGAGTTAAAATTTTTTCCTTTCCTGCTGAGTTTTAGATTTGCAGCAATTAAGGTAAATCAACTACGTCTTTTTTGTCTCACGCACAAAGTAGCAAAGGATAGGACAGTGCGTCCTTTGGGTTTCCCAAGGGAAGAATCTGTCCGTCACAAAGAATACATTCATTATGATCTAAGTAACTGAAAATTGTTGCAAAGGAGAATCAGAAGGATTCTTTATACTCAGGACTCAGCACTCAGATCTGTTCTAATGAGTCGGCACTCTGTTATTTTGAGATAATATCAATAATTTATCGAGAAATAAAGATGTCAGACAATTTTAGAAGCAAAGTTGTGACGCAAGGGGTGCAGCGATCGCCGAATCGAGCAATGCTGCGTGCTGTTGGTTTTAAAGATGAAGATTTTATCAAAGCAATTGTTGGCATCGCCAATGGTTACAGCACCATCACTCCCTGCAATATGGGAATTAACAAACTGGCGCAAAGGGCAGAAGCCGGCGTTAAAGATGCTGGGTCGATGCCGCAAATGTTTGGCACAATCACTATCAGCGATGGCATTTCGATGGGAACTGAAGGGATGAAATATTCCCTTGTATCACGGGAAGTCATTGCAGACTCGATTGAAACAGCCTGCAATGGGCAAAGTATGGATGGAGTACTGGCAATTGGCGGTTGTGATAAGAATATGCCAGGGGCAATGATTGCGATCGCCAGGATGAACATTCCTGCTATTTTTGTTTATGGTGGCACTATCAAACCAGGAAACTATAAAGGAAAAGATCTGACTGTTGTCAGTTCTTTTGAAGCTGTGGGTCAATACAGTGCTGGTAAGATTGACCAAGATGAGCTACTAGGAGTCGAACGTAACGCCTGCCCTGGTGCTGGTTCCTGTGGGGGAATGTATACAGCAAATACCATGTCCAGTGCTATTGAGGCAATGGGAATGAGTCTACCCTACTCCTCGACGATGGCAGCTGAAGATGATGAAAAAGCACAGAGTGCAGAAAAGTCCGCCTTTGTTTTAGTAGAAGCAATTCGCAATTCCATTTTGCCCCGTCAAATTATCACTCGACAATCGATTGAGAATGCCATTGCTGTCATCATGGCTGTAGGTGGTTCAACAAATGCGGTACTGCATCTTTTAGCGATCGCCCACGCAGCTGGTGTGGAACTTTGTCTCAACGACTTTGAAACTATCCGCGCCCGTGTCCCTGTTTTGTGTGATTTAAAACCCAGCGGCAAGTATGTAGCCACAGATCTTCACAAAGTCGGTGGCATTCCCCAAGTTATGAAAATGCTACTTGTGCATAACTTGCTTGACGGTGAATGCATGACTATCTCCGGTCAAACTATCGCACAAGTATTAGCAGATATTCCCTCTGAACCACCAGCCAATCAAGATGTTATTCGTCCTTGGAACAAACCAATGTATGCTCAAGGACACTTAGCCATCCTCAGAGGCAACCTAGCAGAAGACGGGGCAGTCGCCAAAATTAGTGGAGTGAAGGTGCCAAAAATTACTGGTCCAGCACGAGTTTTTGAATCCGAGGAATCCTGCTTGAATGCGATTTTAGATAAAAAAATTAACCCAGGCGATGTCATAGTTATTCGCTACGAAGGACCTAAAGGTGGTCCAGGTATGCGAGAAATGTTAGCACCCACTTCGGCAATTATCGGTGCGGGGTTAGCAGATTCTGTGGGATTAATTACCGATGGACGATTCTCTGGTGGTACTTACGGGATGGTGGTAGGTCATGTTGCACCAGAAGCAGCAGTCGGAGGTGCGATCGCTTTAGTAGAGGAAGGTGATCTAATCGCTATAGATGCTCAAGCCCGTTCACTACAGTTGCAAATATCTGACGAAGAATTAGCCCATCGCCGCGAGCGCTGGCAACCACTTCCACCCCGTTATACAACTGGCGTGCTGGCAAAATATAGCAAATTAGTCTCTTCGAGCAGTTTGGGTGCTGTCACCGATCTTGACTTATTTTGATAAATCGATTTCTGGTTACCATGTAAGGGCACGAAGACTCAAAATTTTGTTTGTGCCTTTGCACACTTCAGTTGCGCTCTTTACTCCGAACAAGTCGGGAAACCGATGGTAACCTGCTTTCCTGGACTTTGAGTAAACTTTATCAAGACACCAACATACGAAAGCAAACTCCCGCCAGGACGAGAAAAGGTATTCCGGCGACAAGGGGAAGGATCATTCCGCCAACACCGACAATTACACTTACTGTTCCCACTATAGCTAGAACTGGGTTTTTAATTGTTTTCCATAATGCATCCATTTTTTTTTCTCCTGTAATGACTGTGCTGGGAAAAGATTTCTAATGAACTTTGAGTTTTATGTAAATTTGTGATAATGACTTTAGTTGTACACTTTGAAAGCGCTCTGGTGAATCTGACGACAAACTCATTAAAACTGCTCAAATAGACCAATAGGTTGTCTATTTTTGAACTGACTTCGCCTCCTCCCTGCTAACTCAGTAGCATTTTTAGACTACCATGTGATAACTCCTATTTTAGAATAGATTATTTCCGTAGGGCTTCCGTCTATCAAGAGAAAGAAAAGCGCGAGTACGCTGTAATGTGCTACCAACCACTCGCTAAGGTGAATGTGGCGATCAAGAGAAACATTCTCTTCAATATATAAATCATGCTCTTCCAACCTTCGCTCAATCAACTTGTCCTAGCAGCTTGAACGACAGTGATATAGCAGTTGCCAGGTTTCTTAGGACATCAATTAATTATAAAACACGGAAACCAAGGGACAATCACACGCCTGCTCCCTGCTCCCTGCTCCCTGCTCCCTGCTCCCTGCTCCCTGCTCCCTGCT
>JAQYWO010000047.1 GCA_029379215.1 Rhizonema sp. PD37 | reverse complement strand
GAGATTGCCGACATCAAGCCTGAGCAATCGATGGTTCTGGAAACTGATAGTAAAGAAAACATCAATGGTGCTGTGAACGAGATTGCCGACATTAAGCCTGAGCAATCGATGGTTCTGGAAACTGATAGTAAAGAAAACATTAATAGTGTTGTGAACGAGATTGCCGACATCAAGCCTGAGCAATCGATGATTCTGGAAACTGATAGTAAAGAAAACATCAATAGTGTTGTGAACGAGATTGCCGACATCAAGACTGAGCAATCGATGGTTCTGGAAACATCTAATGAAGAAAACATCAATAGTGTTGTGAACGAGATTGCCGACAAAACTTCTTATACTGACACAAAGCTACCTGCAACTAATCTGTTTGATGAATACAAGTCTCTAATTATCAGTATTCCTTTAATCATTGCATCAATTATTACAGTTAAGATAATCCTAGCCATAGTAGAGGCAATCAATGATATTCCGCAGATAAACTCAGTTATTAATTTAGCTGGAATTGGTTACGCAGGCTGGTTTGTTTTTCGATATCTACTCAAAGCTTCTTCTCGCCAAGAATTGGGTGAACAACTGAACTCTATCCAAAAAGAAATTGTTAAAGGAGAAGATTAATAAGCCCATCTGCCTCCCTTGTTTGCTTTTTTGCATAGTGTTTGAAAGTAAATTAGTAGGGTAGGCAAAGAACCCCTCTTAAAACGATAAAAACCGAGTTCTTGAAGTTATTCTCAAGCGACGCATCGGCCCGAGCGGCCGGGCGTGATTTCAGTACTAGCGCGAGAGCGTTTGTGGTGATCAAGTCCAGATCAGCAATCGCTTCTGGAGACAGCTGTAGAGTCGCGGCTTTGAGATTTTCAAGGCAGATGCTCGACTGAGGACGTGCCTGAAATAACCAAGATATTGGGTGAGCGCTGAAGCAGCCATGCAAGCGCAACTTGCATAGGTATAGCTTTCAACGAGGTTGCAGTTGTTTCAAGTACTGAGGATTGCAGCGGCCACACTAGATATTCCCCTTCTTTGCCAAGAAGCCCGTGTTTTTTCTACAACTGAAAGCAGGCATTCCGAACATTCCTTTAGCGGAAAAGCAAATTTTGATATTTCAGAATGGATGTTGTTAGAGGTTCTGCGCTGGTTTGAAGGGCGGGTAGGAAATGCAGCAGTTGCACGAAAAATTTTGGCACATGCTGAACGGCAAGGAACGGCAGTTCAAGATGCTTTTATGATTAGCATTGATGCAAAAAAACATTTTGGGGCAGCAGTCGAAGCGTGTTTGTTAGTGATCTGCCTTGCAGATCACTCTCAGAAACCTAATCATGATTACATTATTTTTGATAGTTTATGCGACGATAAAGGACGGCGTGTAGGTCATCGAGGAGGACTAATAGTAGGAGATTTAACGACTTTCAATGAGTGTGCATTTCTGGTTGGACAAAGCCCACAAAAATGGCGTTCTGGGGTGAAACATGATGCATCGGCGGTAATGGAGTTCACTCATACAGCACACGGCTTAAAAAATGGATTTAGGGAAGTTGTCGAAATTGAAAGTGATTATCTCTTTCCCTTGCTCAAAGGTTCTGATATTGGCAGCAATAAAGGTTGGCGTGGCAAATATGTTCTTGTAACACAACGTTATGTTGGTGAGGAAACTGCATCTATTCAAAATAATGCACCAAAGACTTGGAAATATCTATTGCAGCATGCTGCTCAGCTTGATGCAAGGGGTAGCACCATTTATTTGAAGAATCCTCGGTTTTCAATATTTGGTGTGGGCGATTATGCGTTCCGCTCTTGGCGTATAGCTATCTGTGGGCTTTATAAAGCACTACATTTCCGACTGGTAGAGCCAATGGATGGAAAGCCTGTAATGTTTGATGACACAATTTATTATTTATCGTTTGATACAGAAGAAGCGGCAATAGATATTTTGGAAAAATTAAATTCTAAAGCAGCACTAAACCTTTTATCATCATTGATATTCTGGGATGAGAAAAGACCTATCAAGACCAGCATTCTAAATGTGCTTGATTGGTCGCGCCTTGTACAAAGTATACAAGCATAATTCAAGTCAGACAAAGTAGGAGAAATTTAGCGACTGAATTTGGTAGTAGTTGATATCTATTGCATCAGTCCATTGGACTTAACATTCCAATAGACTGGTGCAAGATATGAGGAGCGATGCTTTGGCTTGAATCTTCCTTTTAACTGTCAACGAAGATGATACCTTCGACGACGAGACGAGATAACAAAGGGACAATATCCATTTCTAAAGAGTAGTCTGGTAGCCAGTTCATAACATCATTAACAGTGAAAGTCTCTGTATGGAATAATTTATCCACAACAGTAATGGGTACACCCATGAGAGATACTTCCTTCCCAGCAATGATAATTGTGCATCCACTACCGTCTGCTTGTTCTAAAATTCTTAGGCGCTGAGACTGAGCATTTCTGAACTTTGTTTCAGTGCCACGGTGAAATATTCCAAACCCTGCTTGATATGGTAGTGAGTAGGGGGCTATTGGCTTGTACAAGCTATCTAAATAGCGGATATATTCATCATAACTATTACGAGAAGAAAAATACTTATCTAGTCGATCTACTAGATTAGATAAATGGCTCTCTATAACTTTTGTCTCTACACATAAAGGTTGACTTTTACGCCAATCTTCCTCTTGACGTAACTGATTGACTACCCATTCTAAAAAGTCAATGCCTGTTCGACAATGAACTCCTAAAGTTAGATGTAATGAAGGTTCATCAAGTGCGATCGCATAGTGCCAATGACCACGAGGAATGTAAAGAAGATCACCTTTTTTCAGGGTACACGTCAAATAAGCTTCTCCCTCAGGAGGCTTCAAAGAAGAAGATTTTTGTTCAGTTAAGGGATACTTAAATGTATCAGGAAAAACATACCATTTTTTTGTCCCGTCTATTTGTAGTATAAAGACTTCATGCGTGTCATAATGGTTAGAAAATCCTTGTTTTTGTGGCCATGAGCCGTAAGCATTTATTTGTACACCACAGCCTAAATCATATTTCACTTGAGAGGCAAAATTAGCCAGTTCCGGAATTCGTTTATGCACTCCATTGATAATGAGAGTTGCACCTTCTTGGCATCGCTTGATGATATCAGTATTCGCGTTCTCATCAAGCACCTCTTCATCTAAAGCCAAGCGTAGCTCAGGGTATTTTAAGGCATGAAAGTTCAACAAATATGTAACGGTATCCCAAGAAAACAGATGAGCAAATTTATTCTCCCCTTCGCCAGGTATCAAGACTGCTTTGCTCGTCCAATTCTTTTTTAAGAACTCCTCGACACTGTATGGTTTTAATATATTGCTCAAAGAGTACATATGACTATTTTTTATCAATACGGCTAACAATTAAGCTCAAGTTTAGCAATGGAAAGGTTTTTGGGTTGATTTAGTCAATCGATGTATCATCGCTTCTTTTCCTATTTTTGTTTTTTTGCTCCAACATGGATACGTGTACATTACATGAGGGTTGGTCTGAGAGTCAACATTGACTATAGCTGAAGTCAATAATAAGTTGACAACGACTACCGTAAGTGGCAAAAATGCTAACTCCTAACACTATACAATGAATGTCATTCGTAATTTGTGGGTCTGCTATTTTTTGAAAGTTCCTATTGTTCAATGGCAAATGTGCAATTAAACAGTAGAAAATTTAAAGAAAAATAACTTTAACTACTTAAAGTATCAGTAAATTTACGAATTTTAAGTTGGGATACGTAAATTCCTGAGAAATAACTACCCATTTGCACTGCATAAAGGGCATATAAGTTGGTAGGTACGATATTTTTCTTTAAGAGGGCGGACAAGTATTATCCCTTTTGTCCTATAATTAAGAGTGAAAAGGCATAAAAAATAACAATGCCAACTACAACGCCAAGCTCAACTCCAGATTTAGTCCGTGAACTGCGGCAACAGTGCAATTTTTCTCGAGAACGGTCTGCTTCTGTCTTAGGCGTTTCATTCAAAACCGTGAATCGTTGGAAGAACGGACATAGTACGCCGTCCTCAATGACACTTAAATTGATGAAAAACCAACGAGAGTATAATGGGTGTACCAGGAAAAGTATTCTTGAATCAGTATTTCCCAGAGATGGAGCTTGGCGATGATCGGTGATGAGCGAAAGCAAATTAATCTAGAAGACGTTCTAATTACCTCAGAACTATCTCGTCGCTCGCCCAAAACACTCAACTTGCAAGCCGAGAATCAAGCACTGCATACTCTGGCTCGGCAATTAGCAAAATCACCAGAAACTATGCTCAAAACCCTTGTTGGTGTTGCAAGGGATCTCTGTCAAGCGGGAACTGCTGGCGTCAGCTTACTAGAAGTTTCCTCTGGTGGAGAGGAAATTTTTCGTTGGGTAGCAATGGCTGGAGAGTTGGCGCAATTTGAGCAGGCGACAATATTAAGGAATTTTAGCCCTTGTGGAGAGTGCCTAGAACGCCGAGCGCCACAACTTTATTTGTACCCCGAACGGTATTTTACTTACTGCAAACAGGCAAAACCCACGATTGTTGAGAGCTTAGTTATTCCTTTAGTCATTGATGAGCAACCGCTAGGCACGATTTGGATCGTTTCTCACGATGAGCAACGGCAGTTTGATAGCGAAGATGTGCGGATCATGACGAGTTTGGCAAATATGACTGCCGCAGCTTTACAAAACAGTCGTGCCCGTCAAACGGCTGTTGATGCTCAACAAGCTCTACAGGAGAGCCAAGCCCAAATTCAGAGTCTGCTAGCAAATATACCAGGGATGGTGTATCGCTATATTTCTCTTGCCGATGGTTCAGATAACTTTACCTTTGTCAATTCTGGTTGCCGTGATTTGTTTGAAGTAGAGCCATCAGCGGCATTACAGGACGCAGGTAGAATTTGGAACCAGATTCATCCCGAAGATCGCTATACATTTCAAGCATCTTTTGCTACAGCCGTTGAGAATGCCACTTGGGACTGGCAAGGCAGAATTATTACCCCTAGTGGTAAACTCAAGTGGATTCAAGGCAGAGCACGTGTGTTACGAACCGCAGGCGAAAATGTTTGGGACGGTTGTCTGATTGAAATCACTGAGCGCAAACAAATCGAAGAAGCCCTGCGAGAAAGCGAAGAGTTAAAGCAACGCATTCTACACAGCAGCAATGACTGCATCAAAGTCTTAGCACTAGACGCAAAGATCCTCTACCTGAATACAGGGGGGCAACATCTTTTGGAAGTTGACGATCTGGCATTAATTCTTAACAGCGACTGGACTAATTTCTGGCAGGGGGAAAACTATGAACAGGCTCAAGCCGCGATCGCAGCTGCTAGAATGGGCGATCTTGGGCGATTTCAAGGCTATTGTCCGACTGTAAAGGGGAAGCCGAAATGGTGGGATGTAATTGTCACGCCGATTCAGGATGCATCAGGACAAGTTGTCCAACTTTTATCCATCTCACGGGACATTACCGCAGCAAAGCAAATTGAAGCCGAACGTCAGCAAGCGGAAATTGCTTTGCGAGAAGCGCACGTGCAATTGGAGTCCGCTTTGGTGGCAGGTGCAGTTTATACCTGGCGTTGGAAGATTAACACTGATCGCGTCATTGTCAATGATGCGTTTGCTCACTTGTTTGCCGTAAACCCCCTTCAAGCAACTACAAAAGGGTTACCAATCGATCTGTTTATTAATGCCATCCACGAAGAAGATCGCTTTAGGGTTTCAGCCGCAATTAATCAAGCAATAAAATCGGGTGAGAGGTATGCAGCACAATACCGCGTTCGGACTGCCAGTGGCGAGGAGCGATGGCTGTCGGCCTGCGGGCGAGTCGAGTATGATCCGGCAGGTAACCCCATTTCTTTTCCTGGCGCACTCATCGATATTACCGATCTCAAACAGGCATCAGAAGCCTTACACCGTTCGGAGGAAGACTATCGAACGCTGTTTGAATCCATTGATGATGGCTTCTGCATCATCGAAATGCTATTTGATGAAAACAATACGCCGATTGATTACCGCTTTTTGCAAACCAATCCGGCATTCGAGAAACAAACAGGACTCGTACAAGTAGAAGGCAAAAGGATACTTCAACTCGCTCCCACACATGACAAGCATTGGTTTGAAATTTATGGCAAAATTGCCTTAACAGGTGAACCTGCTCGTTTTGAGAATCTTGCCGAAGCACTGAACCGTTGGTACGAAGTTTATGCCTGCCGTATTGGAAAAGCTGAGAGTAGGAAAGTCGGCGTCCTCTTCAAAGATATCAGCTCGCGCAAGCAGATTGAAATTGAACGAGAACAAATCCTGCAGCGAGAACAAACCGCACGGGAAGCTGCCGAACGCGCAAATCAAATTAAAGATGAATTTTTGGCTGTGCTATCTCATGAGTTGCGATCGCCCCTTAATCCAATCTTAGGGTGGTCTACTTTACTTCGCAAGGGTAAATTAGATGCCGCAAAAACGGCTGCTGCTATAGAAATAATCGAACGCAACGCCAAGCTACAGGTACAACTGATTGAGGATTTGTTAGATGTGTCTCGCATTTTGCGTGGCAAACTTAGTTTCAACATGGTTCGAGTTAACCTGGCATCAATCATCTCTTCGGCGATGGAAACCGTGCAGTTAGCGGCTCAAGCTAAATCGATTCGAGTTGAGATTTTTGAAAAAGACGTAGGGCAAATCCTTGGAGATTCTGCTCGCTTACAGCAAGTCATCTGGAATTTACTTTCTAACGCTGTTAAGTTTACACCAGATGGAGGAAGCGTGCAAATTAAACTCAACCGCATGGGGGAGCAAGCTCAGATTCAAGTTAGGGATACTGGCAAAGGTATTAGTCCAGACTTCCTTCCCCATGTGTTTGAATACTTCCGTCAAGCTGATAGCACGACAACTCGAACATTTGGGGGATTAGGATTAGGGTTGGCGATCGTTCGTCACTTGGTAGAATTGCATGGGGGAACCGTTGACGCAGATAGCCTTGGAGTGGGACAGGGGGCTACATTCACAGTCAAACTACCGCTTTTCCAGGATGAAGACGAAAAGCGTTTGGATGAATCTACCTGTTCATCCCTCATCGGCAGTTCCTCATCACTCCCCCTTGCAGATTTGCGAGTTTTGCTAGTCGATGACGAGGAAGACTCACGAGATTTGATTGCTTTTGTATTAGAGGAAAGTGGTGCGATCATTACGTCAACATCGAATGCAAGATCCGCTTTGCAAACTTTTAAGCAAACAAACTTTGATGTGTTGATCAGCGACATTGGAATGCCTGAGATGGACGGCTATATGCTGATGCAACAAATCCGAGCAATGACAAGCTTTCAAGGCAGAGCCGTTGTGGCTATAGCTTTGACTGCCTATGCCGGAGAAATCAATCAACAACAAGCGATCACTGCTGGTTGTCAAAGACATATCACCAAACCAGTTGAGCCAGAGGATCTGGTAAAGGTTATTACTGATTTGCTCCCAGCAAACTAAATGAAGCAGCGAGGATAAAGTACAGACGGGAATTTTGACTAATCAACCGGATATGAGATAACGAGAGTGAGAGTGAGAGTGAAGATAATTTATCACGTTTCTCCGTTGAGTCACATGCAGTATCTCCCAGGCTCGCAATTGCGTTTTAGCGCTCTTAATCGTAATTGAGCGCTAAAGCGCAACTACAAACATTATTACCAGTGATCAACCAGACATGATATGAGCTTAACTTTCTCATCACTTTCCCAAACAGACTACCATGCGGCCTCGCATGATATATATCAGTAGAAACTTCCTTGAAATCAACAATTATCCCAACTTTTTTAGCTTCTGATAGTTTTTTGATTTCTTTAGGGGCGTCATCACCATATTTAACTGTATCAGCGTCTAATTTTGGTTCTGGTTCATTAGTCATGCTATCAGCACTGCCATTCTCAATTTGCTCCGGTGACTCCAATTCCTCTACAAAGACTGATTTTACTTCCGCATCAGTCAACACGTAGAAGTTCTGCGATAAGGGAGCGCTGCACAAGGGTTTGCCGACGACAGAGGCGACGACTTTCTCGTTGGGCTTGCCGTTAGGCATCGCTACATCCTTTGGCTCAATTAATAAATCTTCATATTGAGGATCTGGCGACTCTTCTATTGGGACTTCAGACGGCACCGCAGTTGCTGACTCTACAGGTACCAATCGTCCTTCAATGAATGCCTGCCGTAGTGCGATCGCCTCTGCTACAATATGTTGTGCGCTCAATCCCTCCGAATCCATCATCTGCTGCAATGTTTTTCCCGTCAGATCATCAGCCTCGTGGATAGGTGGGATTTGGCAGTAGCGTCCACCGTTGAGTATCCGCCGCCAAATACTGGGATTTTCAGATTGTGGTGAGCGATGCTGACGTTGCTGTTCGATGAGATCTCGTACTGCTGCTTGAGTGATTTGTGGTAGAGCCGGTAAAGAATCGATCACTCTTTGGTACTTCTTGGAGTTATTTGCCAACCGAAAGATGGTTCCAGGCTCTACATTAGCTAGCTCAGAGGGGGAGAAGTTGTCAAACGCTGCTGCCACTTTCAGGTACCGTTTCTCTTCACCTTTCCAACCGAGGTTGTGCAACAATTGTTTATACTCGGTTTTGGAGCGCTTCTTCTGGTTGGCTAGGAAAAAGGAGTAATGCAAAATATCTTGAGTGGCAGAGCAGAGGGCTGTTAAATTATCCAACGCTGCTACTACATCACCAGGCCTTTGTGTGTATCTGTCGAAATTGGCTTGGGCGATTGCCTGAGTGTCATTCCCAATTGCTTGAATTTGTGTCATCATAGAAATTAAGTTTATATAAATTAGGTCTCCAGTATTGGTTTTCCCAGTATTGGGGTATTTACTAAGGGCGATCGCACGAATTCTTGGCCGAATGGGCGATCGCTTTCTCTTTAATTAAAATTATATTACAAGTTAGGCTTTTATTTATGCATTTTTGTATTTATTATTCATTAAATTTAACTATAAATTAAATAAAAGACAAAAGGCGATTTATGCTTTGTTATCTGTACAAGTAGAGTGAAAGTGTTGATTTATATGCTTATGACTTTGATTAGGTGGAGACTAAAAGAAGTGATGGCTAGGTATAATGTCAAAGGTGTAGATCTAGCGAAGAAGTTAGATATCAGCACCAACTCGATGTCTAGCCTTAGAAGAGCAAAGACGATGCCACGGTTGGATGGAGTGGCATTGAATCTGTTATGCAATGCTCTGAATGAGCTAGCAGAAGACTTGGAGAAGCCGATTACGCCGGGAGACTTGCTAGATTATTCACCCCAACCCATTAATCCGCCAGATGCAGATCGAGTATTTAGCTTGACGAAACGGCGCAAAGCTAAAAAGCTCAAGGCTTCGATTGACGAAACTCTGCCAGAGACAAGCTGATAACTGATGATCAGTGATGGGAAAGTAGCATAAATGTGAACTATAACGGTTTTCATTTGAATCACTTACATCTTCAAAAAATATAGCCGTTCTCAATCAAATCCCATACACTCTCGCCCTCTCCCCCTTCCACTCTCCCAATATTGGGAGAGGGGTGCCCATCAGGGTCGCAACAAGATCTAGTGGCTCTTTTAGCTTAAGTCACGACAAAAAGAAGTTTGATGTTAACTATAAGTATTGTCAACAGATACACCGGAGTGATGGCTATAGATACCAATAGTACACGGCGGTTAAAACCGCCCGAGTCGAGCTTCCTCCACGCTTTAAAAAGACGTGGCTCCCGCTCTCCCGATATTTTTAGGTGGAAATTAAAATTTTTTGAAGTGTAGGGTTTGCCAGTAGTCACAAAACTTTAGTATTAGCGAAACAATATTATACAGCAGAATACATTCGTCAGGAGTCAGAAGTAAAAAGGGCTTAGAGTCTGGCTTTTAGCTCGAGAGTGTTGTACTTCGTTTACTTGCAATGTGCTGTATCTACTTGAAATAGGCAGCCAAGCGTGTATAAATAGTCACTTATCATAGCTAAAAAATGCAGAAGATAAATAACGCTAATTTTGAAATCTAGAATTATTAGGTGATTAATCATGATAAACTTGAATCAAATTCAGTCACGCAACAACCTACTCGCCCCCCTCCGCCTGTGGTTGTCATCGATAAAAATTCACAACGCTAAATTTGCTCGTTTTCTTTGCAAGCTCATCCCATCGTAATGTCCTTTTGAGCGGGACATCAAGGTATGCAATCGCAAGCTCTTTCTCATTCCACCAATGTGTAAATTAAATCCTGTCTACCTTGGAAGTCGTTGCTCTGCGTTTCAAAGCTCTATGTTATCTTGCAGATGAATGTATTGAAGATGTAACGGTCTATTTTTGAGATGAGCAGTCTTCAACTAAACTTAATATGACCGCATACTGGACACTCTGGAACGCGATGAGAAAGACGTTTGGCAAATTCTAGCCGCGTCAGATCTATTGTTAGAAGTTGTGACAATAGAGGTTGAGCAAACTCTGTAATTACCTTTATTGCCTCTATTGCTGTCAAACATCCAAGTGTTCCAGATACAGCACCCAAAACAGCAAAATTGCGCCGATCCCAATCAGGCTTCTCCGGAAACAGGCAAGATAAACAAGGCGTCTCACCCGGAATTATCGTGGTTAAGTAAGCCTCCATTCCATCCATTGCTGCTTCCACCATTGGCTTACGCCACCGTACACAAGCCTCATTTAACAAATTGCGCTCTGTAAAGTTATGGGCACAGTCAAGTGCTATGTCGGCTGATTGCACCAAAGAATTTACATTCTCAGGAGTGATATATTCATCAACTGCTTCCACTTTAACATCAGGATTAATCGCTTTGAGAGTTTCTTGTGCTTTGAACACCCGTGGCTTGCCTACCCAATCATCTGTCATCAGAATTTGACGATTCATATCGTCAAGTCGTAAATCCCCGGATCTAACCAGGATTAACCTCCCAACACCTGCTACCAACAGGTATAGTGCTGCGGTACCTCCTAATCCTCCAACACCCGTCACCAGAACAGTTGCTGATTTGAGACGTTTCTGTGCTGCGTCGCCAAAATTTGGGAGCATCATTTGGCGATGATAGCGTTCTAACTCAGTAGGTGTTAAGCCGATCACTTTTTACCTCTGTCTTACAAGTGGAGAATTTTGTGGAGTCGTTACGAACAATTATTTATTTTTGATTGGCGTTAAGATTAGCACTCTTGGAGTTACTAAGACTGTAGCTTTACATACTATTTACCAGAAAAATAGGTAGACAAAAGTATCGAGGTGAACAATTACTCTTGTGTGATCGCATCTGATGTTCACCTGTATAGATCTTGTAAGGAGTTGTGCTACCAGAGTTTCTAAAAAACGATATTAAAGCCACGAGGCGTCCAATGACGAAGCGGTGCAGGAAGAGAGCAAGCTGCCTTAAATGAAGCCTGTACCTTAGCTCAATTGGATGCGATGAAGCTTGAACTTATTAACCTCAAGCAACTTCCCCAACGGCAGCAGTACGAAACGTTGTGTCACCAGTTCGATATACAGTATACAGTGGCAACAAATGAGCGATCACCAAATTCTGGACAATTGCTCTTTGCAAAAAATTCAGGCATATAATAATTGGTTCTTAATTTCCTCAGCCGTTAGCGCACTCAGCAAAATACCAATTCGTTGTGCGACTTCATAGGCGTTTTTTTGAGGCACAACGATGATTCCAAAATGTTGTTTATCCTCTTCCATGTACTGGAGATGCAACCGCTCAAAGTCAACTCGGTTGTGAGTCAAGATGCATCTGCCAATAAAAGTTGCCAATTCGAGTTGCTCACTGTCTGTTTTGCCGAGGGTTGCTTGTTCAGAAACAGTTGTAACATTTAAACCACGCGATCGCAACAACCTGGCAACCAACGCCGACATATCCTCATCTGTGTAAAGTGCTGTAAAAGTTGTCACAATTTACCCAAAGCAGCTTTCACAGATGGATGGATTAATTCATCGGGTATTCGGTTTCGCTCGATATACTCATTAATCTCTGCCTGATGATCGAGATAGAAGCTCAAGGCATCAAACACTTGCGCTAGAGTCAGATGAGGCAAATGGTTCAAAATTTCCTCTGGCATAATTCCTAACCGCCAAAAACCGACAATGGCACGAACGGATGTACGAGTACCTATAATAATTGGCTCTCCACTCAGAATCCTAACATCACGAGTGACGTAGCGTGAGAGAGTTTCAGCAGGCATAAAATAAATTACTTAATAGAAACAGCATTACTTTTAGTCTATCAATATATATAGGCGAATGGTCATTCATTTTGTCAGCAAAATATGGAAATTTTCTGTAGTTCTAAATACATTATTGACATCTTTAAGTGAAGGCGATCGCAAATATGCTAAAAACATTAGGGCGAGTGTTGCTTCAGAGGTTGTTTGAAAAGGGTCTGTTTTAGCCTTAAGTGAGACTCAGGGGTGCGATGCCGAAGGCAACGGCTTAAGCCGTATCGCAAATCCTAAAACCCTGATTCTTTCGTGGCGGTTTCTCGGTAGCTAGGGTAGTGAAACACACGCTCTTATACTTTTCAAACATCCTCTCATAGGTATTGCGTGTAAAATCATTCTTATATGGTAGTTCTGCATCCGCTTTCAAATTTTATAGACAGCAATGTCATCAGCACCTCTCCAGACTATTATTATGAAGGGCGTTGTCCTCAAAGTGGTGAGTTACTGAGACTTCCTCGTACCCAGATGGCTGAGACAATCGCCTGTGGTTTAATGCAACAGCTGAAGAGTGATGAGCGTTATTCCTCTGAAGGCAAGATGTATGGGATATTGTTGGTGGAATTACCATCCGGAGAACAACGGATACTCAAAGCTTTCTCAGGATTGCTTCAAGGTTGCAGCGAAGTCTCGGGTTGGGTACCGCCGATTCCAGGAAGAGAGCAAATTGCCTTAGATGAAGCCCGTACCTTAGCTCAATTGGATGCTATCAAGCTTGAACTGATTAACCTCAAGCAACTTCCCCAACGGCAGCAGTACGAAACGTTGTGTCACGAATTCGATTTGCAATGGCAACAATTGAGCGATCGCCATCGAGAACGCAAACAGCAACGACACGAAAAACGTCAGATATTATGCGACGAGTCTACTGGAGTAGATCTCACAGTAATTCTTGAACAACTTGATGAAGAAAGTCGTCAGGATGGAATTGAGCGACGCATATTCAAACGCCAACGCGCAGAAGCATTGCAGCCACTAAAGCAGTTGATTGCATTCTCAGATGCACGACTTTGTGAATTGAAACGACAACGCAAAGAACTGTCTCGTCAACTTCAAGCACAGATGCATGCGGCTTACTCAGTCATGAATTTTTTAGGGAAATCGCGATCGCTACAGCAATTAATGCCCTTGGGTTTACCTACTGGTACAGGAGACTGTTGCACTCCAAAGTTGCTTCACTATGCAGCAGCGCACAATCTCAAACCATTGGCAATGGCAGAGTTTTGGTGGGGAGCATCTTCTATTAATCTTGATAAAATTCAAGGAAAATTTTATGGAGCATGTGTTGAACGTTGTCAGCCAATGATTGGTTTTTTGCTATCGGGATTGCAAGAGAGACAGAGAGGGGGAGATGAGATACCGATAGTTTATGAAGACGAATGGTTAATTGCTGTCAACAAAGCTGCCGGACTCCTTTCTGTTCCAGGGCGCGGGAGCGATCGCCAAGACAGTGTCCTCAGTCGCTTGCGTCATCTCCTCCCTGAAGGTATACTACTTAATAATGTGCATCGATTGGATCAAGATACATCCGGTATCCTTTTACTAGCTCGCGATCGCCAAACTCATCGCCAACTCAGTCAGCAGTTTCAGCAAAGGCTAGTTCACAAGGTTTATGAAGCTATACTTTCAGGCATTGTCACCATTGATAAAGGTGTGATTGAACTACCATTGTGGGGAGATCCTCAGAACCGTCCCTATCAGCAAGTTGATTGGCAGCGCGGTAACAACAGTTTAACTCACTTCCAAGTTACAGGTAGAGAAGAAGGTTATACTCGCTTAGAGTTTACACCGTTAACAGGACGTACTCATCAACTGAGAGTCCATGCTGCCGATCCTAAAGGACTGGGGATACCGATATTGGGCGATCGCCTCTACGGATGTCGTGCAGTTGCCAATCGTTTACACCTTCATGCAAGAGAACTTTGTTTCCACCATCCCCAGTTAGGAGAAACACTGCATCTAAAGGTAAAGACGCCATTTTGACATGCTAGTGTCTAAATTTTAGCTATATAAGTACTCAGAAACACCAGTTGGTTTACTATCTCCTGGGCTGACTTATCAGCAGCTAATTTACAACAATTTTCAGGTAATTGAACCACAAAGTAGGGTAAGCTATCAAACCTGAGCATTCTTTTTTCAAACAGGTATCAGGCGAGTCTGAAGGAGCAAGTTGCCCTTAGGAGCATAGCAGAAAGCTTGCAGGCGCTAACTGGATGGGTTATAGGTGGTGGATACTGGCAAAAGCAATATTGCCTTAAAGTCCGAAACACACCATACTCAAGATGTATACAAGCATAAACCTAAACATCTGCCAGTTCAGCTATGCTCTAGGGCTCTCCGGTTCAAATCTTATGATTAGTAAAAATGATCAAATTCGGAAAATCCTACTTTTAGCGGCAAATCCCAGAGGCAGCAGCCTGCTTCGTCTGAATGAGGAGATGCGAGAAATTAAGGAAGGGCTAAAAAGGTCAAAGTATCGCGACAAATATTCCATCGCTATAGCAGAAGCAGTACGCTACAGGGATATACATAGAGCTATTTTGGAGTACGAACCACAGATTGTTCACTTTTCTGGACATGGGTCAGGAGAAGATGGTTTATTATTTGAAGACGAATCGGGTGAAATAAAATTAGTTGACGCAGAAGCAATAGCCGGATTATTTCAATTATTTGCTGATCAAGTAGAGTGTGTTGTTCTCAACGCCTGTTACTCAAAATATCAAGCTCTTGAAATAGCCCAACACATTAATTATGTTGTCGGCATGAGTCAGGAAATAGGCGATCGCTCAGCTATTGAATTTTCTGTGGGTTTTTATGATGCTCTGGGCGCAGATAGAGGTTATGAGTTTGCTTATAAGTTAGGTTGTAACTCTATCCAGATGGCAGGGATAGCAGAAAATCTCACACCTCAACTGATGATGAAAAGAGAAGCACTATTGAACTCAATAGAGGAGTCAATATCAAAATATGTATAAAGACCTCCGATTGAGGAGAAATGTTATAAAGCAATAATGCAGCCTGGTGCCCTGGTTCGGATTAAAGCTCCGCAGCAGATGGGAAAAACATTTTTGAGTGAGAAGTTACTGGAATATGCTAGACAGCAGGGTTATCAAACAGCGAAGTTGGATTTAAAGCTAGCTGATCTGAATATCCTGACTGACCTGAAAACCTTCTTACAATGGTAAGGAAGAGGGCAGCACAAAGAAAGTTGGCAAGCAGGGTCGATCTCGCTGTCCTCTGAAGTTCCAGAATGGTCAGAGTGGATGCTCCTGCTCTCACGCTGTGGCTTGTAAAAGAACAGCATGAGCTAAAACGACGGCATTATACTCCAAACTACTATGGTATGCATAGCTTGTTTGCTCAATTTTTCTTCTCTACAAACAATCTAATATTCATCTTTCAGATCATCTTTGAGCAGAAGTAAATCCCAAAACTACTTCTGTCGTTCCTTAAGTTTGAGTAAAATTTCAGCGTGTATCTCGCGGGTAATTGGGTAAAAATACGTAAGTACCAAACCGCAAATCAAGAAGATGGTAGGTATTGGACCAGCGGCAATACGGATAGCTTCAAGTGCGGACTCAGGTTGTATCGGGAGTGGTTGCCCTGCGACGGTTTCTTTAAAACCAGATGCTTGTAAGGAATTTCCCACGACAAACAGTCCGATCGCCAAACCAAATTTTTGCAGCAAAACCATGAAGCCATAGAAGATTCCTTCTCGACGCTGTCCAGTTTGGAGTTCATCAAGTTCAATCACATCTGGGATCATTGACCAAGGAATAAGGTAAGCTGTGGAAACTCCAATACCTGTCATGACACCAACAAGGTATATTAAACCGACATTACCTGGTTTTAAGAAATATATTGCTGCTGCTGCTATTATCCATGAACTCATGCCCATAAAATAAACCGCTTTTTTCCCTACGCGCTCACTTAAATAACTCCAAACAAAAAGCATCAACAAAGCAGTTCCTTGCACCGCGATCAAGACTGTTGGGACATCTGATTCTTTCAGGCGCATACAGTTGACGACAAAGTAGGGAATGATACTTGCTTCAACCTGCACAGCTAACCAGGAAAAAAGATAGATACCAATAACGTATAAAAAAGGTTTATTACTTAAAACTATTTTAATCTGTTCACCCATAGAGAGAGGTGCGCTTTCTTCAGCTTGAATGCGTTTGGCTTCAAAAGCCATGACGCGATCGCGTGTTCCCCAAACGCACACATATAATGCCAACACAGCAATGACAGCACAAATTGTCGCTAGCACCACATACTGTTGTTGGCGATCAGCAATGCGATCAAAAATCACTTTAGTTAAAATGAGGGATAAAATACTCCCACCAATCGAAAAAGCAAAGCGAAAGCTGTTTAGTTTGGTACGTTCATCGTAATCTTGAGTGAGTTCTGGAGTCATTGCCGTGTAAGGTAGATTCACGACTGTGAACAACGTTTGAGATAAAATTCCAATGACTACGTAATACCAAAACAACATCCACCCACTTGCATGTGGTACAATCCACTGGAGAAAAAAGAATATCCCAAACGGAATCGCTCCATATAGTAACCAAGGAAGCCGACGCCCCCAACGACGAGATTTAGTTCTGTCAGTCAGCACTCCTATAATTGGATCGTTAATGGCATCCCAAATCTTGCCAATCAGTAAAATACTACCCGCCAACCCTGCCGGGATACCAGCGACATTGGTAAAGAAAATGAGCAGAAAAAATGTAGCAATATTGCCAGTAATTGCTGGCCCTAAATCGCCAGCACCGTAAGCGAGTTTAGTTTTTAAATCCAGTTTTTCATTTTCAGGAGTCGGTTGAGGGGAATAGCTATGACTGGCAGAATCGCTCATAATATCTTGCGCTCTCTCATACTAAAATAAGTTGATTGTCATTTAGTATTAGCCTTAAATCAGATCTTTTATGCCAGATCTTTACGTTTCTTGGTCAGATTATCACCAAAAAATCGAGCAACTGGCTACTCAAATTTATGAATCCAGTTGGAAGTTCAATCAAATTGTCTGTCTTGCCAGAGGGGGACTACGAGTTGGAGATATTTTATCGCGTATATACAAGCAACCATTGGCTATTTTGGCAACATCATCTTACTCTAGTTCAGGTAAGCAAGAGAGAGGCAAATTAACCATTGCCCGTCATTTAACAATGACTACTGAAACATTAGGTTCGCGCATTCTCCTTGTTGATGATTTAGTAGACTCTGGGATCACACTTGAGCAGACTATAACTTGGTTAAAACAAAATAGTGATTCTCCAATTGAAGAGATTCATACTGGTGTGATTTGGTACAAAGCTTGTTCGACAATAGTTCCAGATTACTACGTCGATTATCTTGCAGACAACCCCTGGATTCACCAACCATTTGAAAACTATGAATTGGGGGACTGGGGAGGAGCCGTTGCGTTGCGTGGAACTTCCACGTTGTAGTAAGTGGCGTCCGTCGGAGTGGGTTAAATACAGATAGGTATATTCAACCAGCAGATCACGTCTATTAAAGGAGTAGGGAGTAGGGGAAAAGCGAAGATAATTACTCAGTGTTCTTTCTACTCACTACGAAGAACAATTAACAATAATAACGTAACAGTTTACACATGAACGCCGGAGTGATAGCATAGCCGTAAAAGATTATAGAAGAACAATAAATAAACTTTTTGACTCCATGACTGAAACTGCCCTCGACAGATTTTGGCAACTTGTAATGAGCGCGATCGCTCTCAAGAGCGAAGTATTTGTGCTGATTCAAACCCTACCCCTAGCTTCAAAAGCAGCATTAGACATTGTACTTCTTGCTTGGATTTCTCAATCTATAGGTCAGGGTATCGTATTATATATTAACCGTGTCAAACCAATTCGCTTTATCCTCAGCCTGCTGATTGCTTCTGTATTATTTGTAGTTACTGCTGGATGTTGGAGCTTAAGTGCGTGGTTAGTGAGTTGCGTACTATATAATGCTATTACCTCGTACGAGGTTGTATGGTATACACTTGGACTTGCCTATGCACCGTTAATTTTGAGTTTTTTGGTAGCTTTGCCTTATTTAGGTGTGCCGATTCAAGTATTGCTCTCGATCTGGACGCTGTTAGCATTAACTATTGGCTTGCACGTCACCCTTCATCTTGGGATTTGGCAGGCTAGTTGGTGCGGTGTGTTGGGATGGATTATCTTCCAAATTTTGCAACGCAATATTGGATTTGCCTTCTTAAGCAAGTGGGTATCTGTAGTACCGAGGAATACGCAAGTACAACCGCAGATTTCTGCCGACATTAACCAAACTCCTGTCGGTAATAGAGATAACGGGAGGGTATGAGTTTGGCAATTGATTTAAGATTTTTCCTTAATTGAAAATCCCTTATCTAAAAAATGGCGACGGTTGTCCTTAAATTTATTTGTAGAGTTTGAATTAAACAATTTCACGATTCTCAGCCCCCAAACTAATTTGTGGGGCAATCCAAAATATAAAATCTAAAATCCAAAATTATTATGAGTGTGAAGCAAGTTAGCAAATTTTTAGGCATAGTTTTCTTAGTCATACTTTGTATATTACTCTTTCCTCTATTCCGCAATCTATGGTTAAATTGGTACGAAACCTTAGGGAATGCGTTAGATCTGACAATTGATTTGATGCAAATTGGTTTGATTGCCGCCTTTTTCGCCGCACTCTTGGTTCCTCTCGAAGCTTTGGGTTCGTGGGCGGGTTGGTATGGCGATCGCATCGCGCCCAAGATCCATCCAGAAATATCCGAAGAACCTCTATCACCGTCTACAGATATAGTCCGTTACATTGTTTGCTTTGATGGTATTGAGCGGGCTTCATTTCAGGAGTTTCAGCGCGAGTTAGCCGCAGCATTACCGAATAACATTATGTTAATTGGAGGGCTTATACCACTGTCTGTCCGCTCTCGACCGAGCAAAGTCGTCTCTGGTCGTTTATTTGCGTTGATGATGAGTATCCGTGATTTACTAATTGTGGCAGTTTCGGCTGATCCACGCTACGGACGCATCTATAACCAACGGACAGCACAAGTCATCTATAACAGTTTAATCGGTCACGGTTACAGATCGGATAGCCAAATACCAATTACATTAATTGGTTTCGGTGCGGGTGCCCAGAAAGCAATGGCATCTCTTCATGATCTCAAGCAGGTATTTGACATACCCATTGAGGTGATTTCTGTCGCCGGAGAGATCACTGGTAATAATAATGCTATTCTTGTAGAACATCTCTACCATTTGGTAGGTGACAAAGACATTCTAGAGCGTATAAGTCAGATTTTATCTCCCAGGCGGTGGAAGGTGTTCTTCTTATCCTACTGGAATCGTGCCAAACACATGGGTAAAATCAGTGTGATTTCACTCGGTCCAGTTGGTCATATCGGTCGTGGGGGTCCAATGGATGAAAACAAATGCTTACCTGATGGTCGCACTCACCTGCGGCAAACGGTAGACATTGTATCGAACATTGTACAAGGGAAGTTTCACGACGACCAACAAATAGTTAAAACTAAGATTAATAATTACGAACGATATCGGCAAGCCGCTTTTAATCGACCAGAAAATTATCCTTTAAATCAGTCAGTCAATGCAGAGCTTTACCGACCGATCGCCGATTGGATGGGTCGATTAATTCTGCCACCAAAAGACCAACGCGATAATGGTGTTTTATTTGAAGTGCATCACGCTCCACGCGAACACGAAAACTTGAGCGGACAGGTTGTGTACTTAAAATGGATTGACCAACCCAAAGCTGGAGTGTCGGTGTCGTCAATGAAAAAGGACCTTCACTTTAGCGAGGAAGCACTGTACAATTCCAGACAGGGAAACGTGGAACCACTTCGTATCAATCATTGGCGGCAGGTTACTCCATTAGAATCGCTCACAGGTTCAAGACCCTATGACGATATCGTTGTTATGTTACATCAGCCAGTCGAGGTTGAAAAGCTTGAGAATACGGTCACCCTTAAGATTACCAGTGAACCTGTGCAAATTTCCGGACGCTTTTATGCATTGGTGAAGTTTTTGCAGCCTGTCAAAGCAAACAGCGAACAATTCCGGGTGGTTCATTTCAATCGTGCTTCTGGTGTGTTTGATGGAGTTGAGGAAGTTGTGCAAATGCCTGCAGTGATTCCTGATCAGAACATGATTTTACATTCCAACAGCCGCGATATCGAAAAGTTACCTATTAATGATACAGGGTGGTATATTTACGGTGCACAAGATGCTTCCAAGAGGTTTGTTGTACAAGCACTTGCTCCTCGTGCATTGTTACAAGTCCAACCTCAAGAAGTGACTGTCGGCAAAAAAGCTGCTTGGGATTATATCATGAGACGCTGTTGGCAAGAGATTGTTGCACATAAAGGACAAATCAGATCGGTTCTTTTGAGTCAGAAGGGTTTGGATATTGATCATTCAATGTCACCTTGGCGTGAGGGCGATCAGGCCCTGCTTGTCCACGTTTATGGCGGGATTGGTGGCAAAAAACCAGAACCTGCAGCTAAAGGACCTATCTATTTTGGTCATTGTGCATATGGAGTGGCAAAGGTGGTGCGGGAACCTCTGACAGGTGAGTTGCGTTTTGAGATTGAGTATCACCAAGTCTACTGTCACAATGGTGACGGGCTGATTGCAGGTACGCTGTCTTGGACTCGTTATATGGGCGATCGCCAGTTTGGGTGGTTGGGAATTCGTCCGGTTTCTGACTTTTTGATCAAGTTTGATGCGCTCACGGAAAATTATGAAGTTGATGGAGTTAAGTATACACCATTAGAAGTTCTCGTCCGTCAACTGGAAATTATGTGTGCACGTTATAGAATCGGGGATGGCACAGGTACCACCTTCGTTGGTGCAGCAAACAATTGTACCCAAGATGCCAATCAAGCATTGTATGCAGCGATTCGAGCCATCCAAATTTTCATCCAATTCAATTATCCAAATATTCCGGCAGCTCTCAAATCCAATCCACATTTTAAAGATTGGTTAATTCGCCATCCCGAATCATATACCTGCTTTAAGCATCTAGTCAATTTAGGCAAAGCTCTCAACCACGACCTCTTACCGTTTGGGGTTGCACGGACTGATTGGGAAAACTCGATTGCAGACTTAGGGAGTTCTCTAGAAGATGATCCTTTAAAACAACTTTTCACAGCTTTAGTCAGCTGGCGAACCATACTGCCTCGCAAAGCCAGCGATAGCATTACACAGATATTTATCGCACAAGGAGCCTCAGTATGGGTATTGAGTACCAGTCAAGTTGGTAACTCAAATCCAGATCTTGCAGCCGTCGCTCCCTTTACTTTTTAAACTTAGAGGTACCCCTGAGTTCCCAAAGCGGTAGTGGAGAGGGCGTTAGCCAAGGGATTGGATTGTAGCTTCACAAAGAAACGGTATTACGACTCGTTAATAAAGCTGCTCGCCTGTTTATAAGTAATTAGGTGAACTTGATCTGACTTATCTCGTATCTTTCTAGCATTCTGTACACAAAAATAATGGATATTCTAGCTAAATATTATACTAAATTATAATCCAATTATTACTTAAGTTTATTAAATTAGTTAGTGTTATCCTAACTATTGTAACTACAGAAAATAAAGTTCAGGGTGTGTTCGCAAAAAGACACGTTCTTAAAGGAGTTTTCATTGAAAAAGCACTAGATACAATAGAAATAGATGGTGTACTTGCGTTAGGTTTATGTTCGCTTTGTAACCATACATAAAATCTCAAGACTGGTTGTATATGTAACTTGGATGAACAAGTCATAGAGTTAATCGCCCTTCGTTGTCTAAAAGAGCGAGAACAAATTACACACAAGTATAAGAATTTAGGCAATCAGTAACTTGAATAAATTAACAAACGAGACATTAGTCAGCCAGTCTGATCTCCTCCCTCGCTTTCTTCGACTAGCTATTGCTAACGTCGTTTCCAGTGTGATTGTACCACTGGCGAGTACGCTTAGTGTCTTGTTCTTAGGTCATCTGCCAGAAATTCACCACTTGGCAGGAGCAACCTTGGCTGGAAGCCTGATTAACAATCTTTACATGGTTTTAGGCTTTTTACGAACGAGTACGACTGGGGTAACATCTCAAGCAGTAGGACGAGATGACCGAGAGGCTGTGCTGTTGGTGGTACTACGTAATGGTATAATTGCTATAGTACTGGGTGCTGCCATAGTACTCTTGCAGTACCCTTTGAGATATCTGGGATTTGCTCTGTACACTGTGACTCCAGAAGTCAAAGCTTCAGCTATTGCTTATTTCCACGCTCAGATTTGGGCAGCGCCTGCTGTTTTACTCAACTATGTTTTGAACGGTTGGTTTCTGGGACAAGAGCAAAATGGCTTGATTTTACTGTTGTCCCTCGCTGGCAATGCTGCTAATATTGCACTAGACTACCTCTTGATTGTGCAGTGGGGCTGGGAAAGTACTGGTGCTGGACTATCCGGTTGTATTAGCCAGTATCTGACTCTATTGGTAGGATTGATTTTTTTCTACAAACAAATCAATTGGGAAGAGGTACGATGTGTATCTGGAAAAATTTGGGCTACTTCAGCTTTGAAATCCACCATGGTTCTGAATAGCAACATTTTTGTCACCTATCTGTTGATTCTCGTTGCCTTTATCATATTTGACTACCAAAGTTCAAGCATGGGGACGATTGTATATACTGAAAATGCATTGCTTATACAAATATACACTTTGACCGGTTACGTTATTGGCGGAATCGGATGTTGTACGGAAACTCTGACAGGAAATTTTAAAGGGAAAGGAGCAACGAATCTGTTGGTACCTCTACTTGGAATTGCCGTGGGAAGCAGTTTGCTAGTGGGACTCTCTTTCACAGGAGCGTGTGTACTATTTCCTCAAACTGTTTTTGGGCTGTTAACCAACCATACTGAAGTCACCGAGAATATTGGTGTTTATGTTTCCTGGTTAGTACCTGTGCTAGGATTTGGTTCAATTGCTTGGATGCTGGAAGGGTACTTCTCGGGTTTGGCAGAAGGGCATACTCTCCGTAATGTTAGCTTAGTCGCGATTGTGCTGGGATTTGCGCCTATAGCTTTTGTGGCTTGGCAGTTTCACAGTAACCATCTTTTGTGGTTGGCTTTATCTTTGCTCTATGCAATCAGAATGGTGGCGCTTACCCTACAGCTACCTAGAACGCTTGGAAGTGATATTGAGGATGGTATTGCATTAGACATCTCCAAAATTTAATTGTTTTGTTGAGCTAACACCGCGTAACTTTAGTTACACGGTATTGGCTTAAAGTTGGCAGTGTAAAATCAGATTTTCATTTGGTTGCTGAAAGAGAAGAGAAAGACGTTTTATGTCGGAACATTTTCAAAACAGCCACAACCAAACAGGAATCGTTACCAGCAAAACGATCATCCCCATTGCCAATGCAGTTACTGTCAGGTCGCGGTCAAGATTGAAGGTTTCGGCAATGACGAGTGTGGCGAAAGCTGGCGGCATTGCCATCTGTAGGACAATCACCTCTGCTGTTGCGCCAGTTATACCAAAAAGTGATAAAGTGCTACCAAGTATCAGGGGAATTATGAGCATTTTGATTCCCAAGCTGATCGCTGCCCACTTTAAGCTGTGCCGAAAATTCAGCCGTGCAAGGCGCATTCCAATTAACATCAGAGATAAAGCTACCGCACTCCAAGCGAGTGTCTCCAGACAGAATTCAACGGGAGGTGCGATCGCCACTCCTCTAAACAGCAAGCCAAACCCAAAACTCCACAAGGCAGGATTAATAGTAATTGCCTGAATCATGTGCCTGCGATTTTGAAGAGTACCACTAAAACGCGCTGCCAAAGCAACGCCCAACCCATAGGCTCCCAACGTTGTCCCTAGTAAATCGTAGAATATTGCCCAAGCAAAATACTCTCTGCCCACTAGTGCTAGAGTGACTGGATAGCCGAGATAACCTGTGTTACCCACCATTGCTGCCAAAACAAAACTACCTTGAGTTGGTATTGGAGGGACAGTATTTGTCCGATGGGCTTGCCATCTGATTGAGACCCATGCTAAGAATGCTCCTAACAAAATAGCTATATAGGCGATCGCAGGAGCAATCCAAATTGGTCCTGATAAATCTGCTTTGTGTAAAAAATTTACAATGCTTATCGGTACACCTACCCAAAAGAGAAACTGTCCCAAACGAATGGGCACTATAGCTGGCATTGTACGTCCTATGATTAAGCCTACTAGGACTAATCCTATTAGTTTGGAGTAAAGTTCTATTATATTTGCCAATGATGCACCTATAAAAGTAAGTTTTTTATACCAATTAGCAGTCAGTTAAAAGCTAATAGCTTACATAATGTATTATGTGTGAAGACAACGGAGAGTCACTATAATCGTTTATGGTTATTCAACAACAGCAGGAGTTAACCCTTGGATAATACTGGGTTTTCTGGAAAACCGCAAAACTCACCGTCTGGTGAAGACATTCCGCCAGCTTTACGCGATACTCCTGAAACAGTACCCACATCAACTAAGGTGCGCGTTCGCCCAATGATTTTGATGATTGGAGGATTGACGGGATTTGTCCTGCTGGCTTTAATCAGTGGTTATTTGTTTTCTACTTATGCACCGAAAACAAATACTGTTTCTCAGCTCAATCCTACGACGCCAACTATAACCCCATCACAAACAGGTACTTCTGTCAACCAAAACAAATATGCTGGTACACTTTTGGGACATTTTTCCTACCCAGAAGCACCATCTGAGGATCTCGTGCCGATTTCCGCAGATGGGCGTATTAGAATGCGAAAAGCCGCAGCACAAAGTTATCGGGAAATGACACAAGCAGCGCGACGTGCGGGTGTTCTTTTAGTGCCAATTTCTGCATTTCGTTCGGTGAAAGATCAAGAGCAGTTATTTTTTGGTGTTGGTGCCCAGCGCAATCAGTCACCAGCAGAACGAGCAGCTGTCAGCGCTCCTCCTGGTTATAGCGAACATCACACAGGTTACGCTGTGGATATTGGCGATGGGGCAGCACCATCAACAAACGTGAATCCCAACTTTGATAAAACGAAAGCTTTTCAATGGCTGCAAGCAAATGCGGCGCGTTTCAGCTTTGAGATTTCCTTTCCTAAAGACAATGTTCAAGGTGTGAGTTATGAAGCTTGGCACTGGCGTTATGTGGGCGATCGCGATAGCTTGGAAATGTTCTATAAAGCCAGGAATTTAAAACCCGCTAAGATATCGCAGTGAAGGTTTTAGGCGGGTATGTTCAGGATAGTAGCGTTTCCACAAAGAGCAGACAAACATAAAATACTTTTAAGGCTTATTGTCAATGAATTAATGTGTTCAAATATTGCCTTTGAAGAATGATGAACCAATACGGTTCAGTTAAGATACATGACTTACCCTCAATCAATGTAGAGAAGCGCTGTTTGAAGCGTCTCGGAACAGCCAACATACGATTAACCCTAACTGAACCGTATTGAATGATAAACCTATGCCTTATAGTAAATTTACTCTCAGCAAAGCTGTAGAGGATTTCCAACTTACAATTGTTGAAGGAAGCCGCTTCCTGCCAGAAATTCCCTCAGTCACTCCTACTCCTCTGCTTCAAGATATCCTTAAAGAAACGCTTCCCTGGGCGATCGCAGTAAGTAGTGAGAAAGCCCGTTCTGAGGGCATCATCAATCCTGTATTATTGGAGGTAAAACGCCAGCTTCAGGGACGGATTAGCGTTTTCTCTGGCGAGGAATTCAATGTATAACCAGAGGCTGAACTCACAGGCTTAGTTGACTTTCTCATTAGTCGTTCTCCGGAGCAGCTATTTATCAAAGCCCCTGCGGTTATTCTAGTAGAAGCCAAGAAGGAAGATCTTAAACCAGCGCTCTTAGCAGTGCCTTGCGGAGATGGTTGCAGCTCAACGCTTTAACCAAAAAAAGCGACAGCCTATTTCGACGATTTACGGAACAGTAAGTAGTGGCACGGTTTGGCGGTTTCTTAAGCCAATACGGGCAATGCGCGTCTATTGATCTTACAGATTACCCCCTCCCTCCGGTTGAGCAAATCTTGAGCTTTCTGGTTTGGATGGTGCAAGAGGGCTAATAAGCGTGCAGGCTTTCGGGTTGAAATTACGACTGAAGACGATCAACGGCTCCATGCATTGTTGTGATCGTTGTGGCAATTCGATCCAGTTCAATGGAGACGAGCGTATGTTCACGGATGACGAGCAGTGTAGGAGTGATGTGGCTTGAATTGACGGCACGTTCAGTGATGCGGATTGTATGGAGTTGTTGAACGTGCCTGTGTATTGGTTCTAACAAGGTATCTAAATCGGGTAAGGGCTGGAGCTCCGTTTTGTGTTCGAGGAAGTCAGCTTGATTTGCGAGGGTAGCTGCGATCGCCTCTGTAAATGAGTTGATATCGGGAAGTTGGCTGTTACCCGTGAATTCACGTAAGTGTTCGCTCAAGGTTGTCACGGTATTGGAAAAGCTGCGGGTATAGAGAACTAAAGCCATCACTGGCTCAACTTCTCCCCGCAGATGACTCGGTTCGCTCAAAAGTCGTTGAATCGCTGCCGCCGTGTTAGCATTTTGTAACTCCGTTTGACGACGTGCCGCGTTAATTGTGCGCGGATTTTGTGCCACTGCATCATACGCTGTGATCACCCGTTGAAAATAAGCGAGATTGGCACGAATCGTTTTTGCCAGTTGAGCTGGCAAGCGCGAGCGTTCCCAACTGGGAAACAGCAGATACCCTCCTACTATTGCCAATCCACCGCCAATCACCGTGTCTAGAATGCGCCAGATGCTCAGCCTCCAGTCACCCGTATGGGTGATATGCACCAACACCAAAATCAAGGGCGTTACCACGATGACAAACACACCGTAGTTGAGCGGCTTTACGGCAAACGCCACAAATATCAGCAACGCCAAAAACAACAGTAATATCCAGGCATTCTGAATCATGGATGTCAATGCGATCGCCACCACTCCACCCAAGATGGTTCCACTGATTCGCTGCACTGCTCGTTGAATTGTTCCGCCAAAGTTCGGTTTGAGAATTACCAGCACCGAGAGTGGTACCCAGTAGCCGCGTAATAAATGCAACGAATACGCAAGTAGAACAGCGATCGCCGTCGTCAAACCCAACCGCAAGGCATGACGCAATCCGGTTGACTGGAAGGTGAGGTTATCTTTGAGAGTTTGTACAACTGAAGGAGATTCCTCCATCCACTCGTTCGTGTCTGGTTGGGAGATGGGTGGTGTTGAGCCTCCTAGCTGCTTGGCAATTTCTACATCAGTGTAAACTTGTTTGACTAGCTGTTGCAGGCTGTTCATCACTTTCCGAATATTCACTAATCCATAATATTCATCGATTTCGTGAATTGACTGAGTTTTGAGAACTTCCAGCTTAGCTTCTAATGCTTCAATAGATCGAGCGAGTTCCTGACAAGAAATTTCTCCTCCGCCTTTTTTGCTCGTGGTTGAGATTTGAGCAACCACGAACGCTACTTCTTGCATTACGCACTCAACTTCCCAACGGACTTGAGCAAAGATCGGATTACTAGAAGCAATCTCCAAAATTTCGGTTAGTGCAACAACAGCATTTGTAATTCTACCGAGATCCTCTAGCAAGATGAGCAATTGCAATCCTCGACGGCTTGCTCCTTGTCGCCCCATGCGAACACCTGCCCAAACTAAGCGAGCCGTTTTTAGACGATCAATAACTACATCGTAGGCTTTTGCAAAGTTTTCTGACCATTGTTGGCTAGATTTTGCCTGGTGTAGTTTGTAGGTTGCCAGTTGAATAAATCTGGTTAATGTTAGATAAGAATCTGCCACTGCCTCAAGTACGGGTTGATAAGGATGCAACACCCACAATCCCAAAGACAACACCATTGCCCAAATTCCGCCTGCTAAAGTGAGTTCACATCGCTGGAGGGCAGTTGAAAGAGTGGAAGGTGTAAAGATCGCTGTGACAAAAGTCAGCGCGGTAACAAAGCCAACCAAATTTGCCGTATTACCATATAAATTTGCTAAACCAGATCCAAAGCAGAAGAAAAACGTCAGCACGACAGCGAGCCAAGAAATACCCGCAACCTGGGATGCTAACAAAGTTGCAAATGTAATTCCGATAATCGCCGTCAACATGGCAATCGCCCGGTGGCGATATGCACCGCCCACGTCTGTCAGGATTGTTAAAAATACGGCCAGCGCTGCCTGTATACCATTTACAAGCGATCCTGTCAATAGTCCCAAGACAATTGGCACTGACATACCTACCGTTGCTCGTAAACCCAGCGAAATGTCAGGTTTGCCCTTCTCCAATTGAAAGTGCTTCAGGAGCAACTCATGAGTAAACGTGTTTAACTTTATTTCACGCACTAATTATGACACCCACTTGCGTTTCTATTCTTGATTTGTGACAAGTGGTGAGGCTTGATTCCAACTGCCTGAGAAAACAAAAGTCTCTAAAGGCTTACGAGTGCGTTGGGCTAACTCTCGTTGCAATAACTTTTCTGAGAGGCTTTCGGAATTTCCGATATAACCTAAGGCGATCGCTGCCACTGGCTCATAACCTTCAGATATGCCATAAACCTCTTTTGCTTTAGGCACGTCAAATCCTGCCATTTGGTGGATAAATAGCCCTAATGCAGTGGCTTGTATTGCCATTTCAGTAACAGCCGCCCCAACATCATGAAAAGCATGGCGATTTTCCTTGCCGTTGCGCTCAAAGTGAAGCTTTGCCACTGACAGTATTAGCACCGGAGCATTTTTTGCCCACTCCTGATTAGCTTCTACCAGACAGCCTAGCAGACGCTCGAATTCACCTTGGTTATCCTTAGTTGCAACGATAAAGCTCCACGGTTGCTCATTGTAAGAAGAAGCTGCCCATCTTGCTGCTTCTAATACACTAAGTAATTTTTCTGGTTCAACCATACGCTCTGAAAAAGCCAGAGGACTCCTGCGTTGCTGCAGCAATTCGTGAATGGGAGATTGAGTATCAGCCTGCTTATTTATCCCAATATCATTAGATTCTAGCATAATAACGTCATATTTAAATTACAGGAAGTATCTTTCTCCCATTAACCCTAACAGACAAATTTAAATACTACTACTTCACATCACTTACGCATAAAAGTTGAGTTTATTGTACAGTTTTTTGAAAGATAACCAGGGTGTAACCTTGATGATGGACAGACCTAGAAAGAGGTTCAATCCTAATTGCCGTAAACGGCACACAAGCTTGGTGAGGTTATTTACGGACTGGTTATCGTGATGATCACTCAAGGCAAACAAAAAACTGGTATCAAGTATTGCTCTCATGCAGGATCGCTCGGCTTGAGATTCCAACCATAAACTGGATTAATTTCATTACGTAGAATCTCTTCATCACGTTCTGAAACGTCCTGTTGGCCAGAGTTGCCTAAAGCTGCAATTGCAACTAGAAAACTCGCGGCATTATTGTTAGGTTCTCGTCGTTGAATTGACTTGTAGCGCAGATAATCAAGAAAACTAGCAAGTTCAACTAAAGCCTCATCAGGGAGGGTGCCGACTGCCTCAATTAACTTTTGCCGATCCAAGATAATTCCGTCCATTACCAAAACTTAAGGAAAGGGATTGACTCCATTCTACTCAACAGACGGTAACAAGGCAGACTTGATAACAGCTACCAATAGACTGTTGTAAAGTTAGGCAGAAAGCGGCAGCCGAGATCTGCCGCTTTCTTTCTAATAATGATTATCATTATTTTTGCGAGATGTTTTATTTTTTGGAAGTCCCTGAATTTCTGTTCCAGATAAATCTGGGGGGAACCCGTTATAGCTACGCAGCATCTAACTCCCAAAACCAACCATATCGTAAGTAATTAGCCGAACTTGAGATTACATGTCCTCTAACTCCATACCTTTGGTTTCCTTAATAAAGAAGAGAACGAAAAATAATGAGATAGCCGCCGCAGTTGTATAAAGACCGTAGGCAGAACCTAAGCCAAAATATTGCAATATGGGAGGAAATGTTGTGGAGATGATGAAATTCGCTATCCATTGCATTGAAGCTGCGACTGAAAGCGCAGCACCGCGAATCTTGTTGTTGAACATTTCTCCCAACAGCACCCAGGTTACTGGTCCCCAGGAGAAACCGAAGCAAAATACATAAAGGTTGGCAGCAAACAGAGCTATAATACCCGCATTCCCGGTTAGAGTCGGGTTGCCAGCAGCATCCACAGGCGCAGTTCCAAAAATAGCAGCCAACGTCCCCAAGGTCACGGTCATGCCGATCGACCCTAGAACGAGCAAGGGCTTGCGACCAAATTTATCCACGAAGGCGATCGCAATCAGCGTCGTAACAATATTTACTAATCCTGTAATCACCGTAATTGTGAGGGAATCTTTTTCGGAAAACCCGACTGCCCGCCACAAAACGCTGCTGTAGTAGAAGATGACATTAATGCCAACAAATTGCTGGAGTACAGATAAACCGATTCCGATCCAAACAATGGGCAGGATTCCACCACTTCTGCTTAAAAGGTCAGAAAACTTAGGCTCGCGCTCTCGAACCACTGTTTGCCGTATTTCTTCAATTTTTTCCCGTACATTACCACCCAAAATCTTGGTCAAAACGTTAGCAGCTTCTGGCTCCCGTCCTTGAGCCACTAAGTAACGGGGAGATTCAGGAATCGTTAAAGCCGCCATTCCGTAGAATACTGCTGGCGGGACTGCTGTCCAAAACATCCAGCGCCAAGCTGTAACTCCAAACAAAAATGGCGCGTCGGCTGAACCTGCTGACACAGCGATAAAGTAATCACTCAGTAAAGCGATGAAAATTCCGATCACAATTGCGAGTTGCTGAAGAGATCCGAGCCTTCCTCGCAAATGGGAGGGAGAACACTCCGCAATGTATGCTGGCGCGATCACACTGGCGGTACCGATGGCAATCCCACCCAAAAGTCGCCAAAAGATAAAATCCCAGATACCGAAGGCAAGCCCAGAGCCAATAGCACTGATAGTAAACAACACTGAAGCAACCACCATTGCCTTGACTCGACCATAACGATCTGCAATCTGTCCGGCAAAGAAGGCTCCTACCGCAGATCCGAGCAAAGCTAGGGACACTGCAAGACCGGTCACCCAACTTGAGGTGTTAAAGGATTTTGCTAGAGCTAAAACTGCGCCGTTAACCACGGCAGTGTCAAAACCGAACAAAAAGCCGCCGAGGGCAGCAGCCCCAGCAATTAGGATGACATAATATGTGTTGGCTTTCCGACGTGTAGTAGAGGCGGTCATGGTTATATTTATTTGTGTAATCGTGGAAAAAGAAATCCTCGGTTGTCGCAATTATATTTTGGCTTTGTGACGACTGGGTATTATGTTGAGGAACATTTAACAGATCTGTGGTTCTTCACCGTCTAGAACCTCTGCGGAGGCGATCAATCATCACTGCCACAATAATTACCAGTCCTTTGACGACTAGTTGCCAGAAGTAAGACATGTTCAACAAGGTTAAACCATTGTTGAGAACAGCAATAATCAATGCACCTAGAAGGGTTCCCCCAATAGTACCAATACCGCCTGTAAAGCTAGTTCCACCAAGAATAACAGCCGCGATCGCATCCAACTCGTACCCCTGCCCTAACATGCCAGTAGCACTATAAAGACGGCTGGCACTCATGATTCCGGCGAAACCTGCCAGTAATCCACTAACACCGTAGACAAAAAGTAATACTCGATTAACTTTAATCCCAGTTAATCGTGCTGCCCGCTCGTTACCACCGACAGCATAGATTTGTACCCCCAAAACAGTCTGTCGCAGAACAAACCAACTAGCTAATACAGTTAGTAGGGCAATAACCACCAGCCAGGGAAAGGGACCTAAATAGCTATTACCTATCCAAGCAAAATTTATCTCACGGTTAATGACCGTTGTACCATTGGCCACCAAAAATGCGGCACCCCGTAAGGCAGTAAGTGAACCTAAGGTGACAATAAAAGGTGGCACATTCAAAAAGGTGATGAGACCGCCGTTGACTAAGCCCAAAAGCAATCCTGTCAGCAGTCCAGCAGGCACAGCTAGCAAACTTAAAGCAGGAATTAGCGATACCAGCACCGCAACTACCGCTGAAACAGCTAAGATTGACCCCACAGAAAGGTCAATGCCTCCGGTCAGAATCACAAACGTCATTCCCGTTGCCAGCACAATATTAATTGATGCCTGCCGCAAGATATTAACGATGTTTCCGGCTGTGAGGAAGTTGGGAGTAAGGAATGAAAATAAGATGCCGATAAGTATGAGAATGGGCAGAATACCCGCAATCTCAAGTAGAGTACTGATTGATTTACGGTTACGTGATGTAGAATTCTTGTCTACTTTATTGGTAGGTCTTAATGTCTGACTCATGATCCTGATACCTCCGTAGCTCCAGTTGCATAGTGCATAATCTTTTCTTGGGTAATTTCTTTGCCAACACTGTCATCGAGTTCCCCTACCAGATGTCCTTCTCGCATCACGAGGACGCGATCGCTCATCCCAACAACTTCCGGTAGTTCGCTGGAAACCATAATAATTGCCACACCTTGTGCTGCCAACTCGCTCATAATTCGGTAAATTTCGCTTTTAGCACCGATATCGACACCGCGTGTTGGCTCATCTAACATCAGTACTCTCGGCTTAATAGCTAGCCAACGAGCCAGCAGTAGCTTCTGCTGATTCCCACCAGAAAGATCCACCGCTCTAATTTCCAAATTGGCGAGCCGGATATGGAAGTTTTCCACTGCTTGGGTTGCCAAGAGATTGACTGAACCCCAGTTAACGACGCCTGCCTTTGCATCCTGCTTTAGTGTGTTGATGGCAATGTTTTTACGGGAACTCATCTCCAGAAATAAACCCTGGTCTTTACGGTCTTCCGGGACATAGCCAATTCCAGCATCAATGGCATCACTGGGCGTATTAATATCTAGCTTCTTGCCATTGAGAAATACTTCTCCACTTGCTTTGCGATCAGCACCAAAAATCAATCGGCATATCTCCGTGCGTCCTGCACCAACCAGTCCCGACAGAGCGACAATCTCTCCCGCATGAACGTCAAAACTAGCTGGCTTAACCTTACCTCCGTTGCTAAGATTTCTGACAGACAGCACAACTGGACCTGGATTCTTTTGCCGTTGATGTTCGTAAAAATCCTGCATGGAACGACCGACCATCATCTGCACTAATTTCTGTGGAGAAATTTCATCCCGTGTGAGACTGCCAATGTATTGACCATCACGTAGTACGCTAATCCGGTCAGCTAAGGCATATATTTCTTCCATGCGGTGACTGATGTAGATGATGGCTATGCCGTCACTGCGGAGTTTGCGAATTACCTCAAACAAACGCTCAGTCTCGCGATCTGACAGTGCTGCGGTTGGTTCATCCATCACCAAAACGCGGCTTTTGTCTTTCAATGCCCGCGCAATTTCCACTTGCTGCTGTTCGGCGATCGACAACTTACCAACTACTGTCTGCTCTGTAAAATTGGCTCCTAAGCTTTTCAGCACTTGCTGTGCTTCAAGTTGCATCTTTTTGCGGTCTAAAAACTGACCTTGTCGCAACTCGCTACCCATAAACATATTTTCGGTTACGGTTAAATTGGGTGCGACATTCAGTTCTTGATAAATGAGATTAATACCTGCCTTGCGCGCTGTTGCCGGATCGGTAATTTTTACAGGGTTACCATTAATGTGGATCTCGCCTTCATCAGCAATGTAAGCCCCAGCAAGGATCTTCATCAATGTGCTTTTGCCTGCTCCGTTCTCACCCATCAAGGCGTGAACCTCTCCAGGATAAATCGTGAGATTGACATTTTGAAGGGCAGCTACACCATTAAATCGTTTTGCAATCCCTCGCATTTCTAATACAGGGGTAACAGTTGGTGCTTCCGAAAATGGGGTTTCAATACTTGTGGTCATGAGCTAAAAAATGTAAAAACAATTTAAAATTTTTAATTATTTACCAACCTTTGGAAGTGCTGACGTTGTCTCGCGTCACCAGCTTGACTGGAATGAGAATGTTGGCTAACGGTGGTTTTTTACCATGTAAAATGTCGTTACCAACCTGAACTGCTGTTTTACTCATCTGTGTGGGATTTTGAGTTGCAGTCGCCGCATATAGACTGTCTTTAGATCCGATCGCCTGGATTGCTTCTGGCGCACCATCAACCCCAACAATGAAAAAGTCTTTGCGTTTTGCTTGGCTAGCTGCCAAATCGACTCCAACACCACTCGGATCGTTAATGGCAAAGACAGCATCAATTTTAGGAAAGGTAATCAGCAGATTACTCATCACCCTCAGCCCTCCATCTCGGCTCCCTTCTGCGTTCTGGTTTTGAGAGAGAATTTTGAGATCTGGATATTTGGACAATACCTTTTGGCAACCATTAACTCGCTGGATGACCGAATCCACCGGCGGCCCGTTGACGATTACCACATTGCCTTTGCCCTTGAGGCGATCGGCAATATATTGGCAACCAACCTCTCCGGCTTGCAGATTATTGGTGGTAACTGTAGCATCCACATTTGCATCAACGGCTGTATCTACCGCAATCACGATTCGACCTGCCTGCCTTGCTTTATCAACTGCTGGCGCAATTCCTTTACTATCAGCAGCATTGAGGATAATTACGTTAGTATTCGCCGCGATGAAATTTTCGATTTGGTTGAATTGCTGGTTTAGGTCATAGCCACTGGAAACCACAGTCACTTTGACATTATCACCTCCGACTTTCTTCGCTTCTTTCTCAGCTCCTTGCGCCATAACGACGAAGAAGGGGTTTCCTAGGTCGCCGAGGGTGATACCAACCGATTGTAATTTTACATTTTGATTACCGTCTTTGCTCTGTTTACCAGTATTGCCGTTTGGAGAAGCATTTGTGCAGCTTAGAAGAGTACCACTGACAATACCTAATAGACTCGCTGCGATCGCAATTCTTTTCACATTCATCGATCTCCTATAGGTCAAATAATTTTTATGACTTACCAGCCTTTGTAACTGCTAAGGTTATCTCGGCTGACCAACTTGACTGGAATCAGAACGGTGCGTAATTTAGGTTTTTTGCCATGCCGAATGTCGTTGCCAATATCAACCGCTTTTTCAGCCATTCCTGCTGGATTTTGAGCAGCAGTTGCCGCAAATAGACTATCAATGGATGCCATCGCTTTGACTGCGTCAGGTCCACCGTCAACCCCAACAATAAAAAAGTCCTTGCGTCCTGCCTGCTGTGCTGCTAGGTCTGCTCCTACCCCACTTTGATCGTTGGTGGCAAAAACGGCATCAATCTTGGGAAAGATTGTGAGCAGATCGCTCATGACCCTCAAGCCTCCATCCCGACTCCCTTCTGCATTTTGATCTTGAGAAAGTATTTTGATCTCGGGATATTTAGACAACGCCTTCTCGCAACCATCAACTCGTTGGATGATCGAGTCCATTGGAATACTGTTGAGAATGACTACATTGCCTTTGCCCTTGAGGCGATCGGCAATATATTGGCAAGCAAGTTCTCCGGCTTGCAGATTATTAGAGCTAATCGTGGCATCTACATCTGCATCAACAGCTGCATCTATGGCAATGACTATCTTACCTGCAAGCCTGGCTCTGTCAATTGCTGCCTTAATCGCTTTCTTATCAACAGCGCTCAGGATAATTATGTCAGTATTGGCAGCAACAAAATTTTCGATTTGGTTGAATTGCTGGTTCAAGTCAAAGCCACTGGAAACCACACTAACTTTGACATCATCACCCCCAATTTTCTTCACTTCTGCCTCAGAACCCTTCCCCATAGCGAGGTAAAAGGGGTTACCAAGGTCACCAAGGATGATACCAACAGAGCGTAATTTTACCTCCTGATGACTATCCTGAATTTCTATAGCACTTTTGCTCTTTTGTTTTATATTTGTGCAACCTCCTACACTACCACTGACGATACCTAACATGCTAGTCGCGATCGCAATTCTCTTCACATTTATATATATCCAACAACGCATTTCAATATGAGGAATATCAGCAGAATATAAATCTGCAAAGTCATCACCATCTTAATATGTCTGAAGTTTTACGACATAATTATAGTGGCGGCACGCTAGCTTTTATTATTTCAACGTTTCTCAAACATCTTCTGCTCTGACTTTATTTTCTTTAGTGTTCTTAATTCTACTTATTTTAGATGTTTTCTTTGTTCAAGCAACATCATCAACACTGAACTACATCAAAATCATCACATTTTTTATTAAAAGACATTTGCAAGTACGTACTCTGAAAACAGCTTTTCACTCGTACTTCTAAACACTTATGTTATAAAACTTGCAAAGTTCTATTTTCTTTGAATCTTTATTAGTTTATCTTGCTTTATTTTCAACATAAACCTCCTTTATCTAAATATTTTTACTAAACTAAGGACTCTATTACATTTTGAGCTAGTTCTCTCTTGTTTTTGAGATTGTTTACTTTAATTAAAGCAAATTTTCTCTCTTAGCTTAAATTTAATTCATAAATTTTAACAGGAAATACTCAAAATGCTTGATTCACATTTTTGATTTTTACATGTAAGAACATTAGGAGAAGTTTAGTTTTCTCATACAAATCATTGGAATTGAATAACTTCATTCCTTCAAATATTTCGGAGTCACAGAAACATTCGTATTTGGAAACATATATTGTTACTTATTAATGTTTATTTGTCAAATTTTAACTTTTACTTTCTTTAATGCACAGGTGTGCATCAAACATTTTCAGAGCAATTCTTCATTTAATCAAAAATAATCCACTACAATGGATGCATGGCAATAGCACCCATAATAATGTTTTATTCGAGAATCGCTATATTTATTATGCTCGCACACGTGTGCAAAATGTTTTATTAAGTTTTTTTACATATGAAAGCAAAATCACATGTTCCTGAAGTCGAGTTGTAAAGGATTATGAAGGAATGGATTGAGATTTTATGAGCCCACTATTTATCATGGATTTGCTCGAATAAGAGTAACAGTTCGTAATATGAACTCGAGTATCAGTAGTTATCACTGATTACCAACTTTTCATATAAACAGTTTTTAGAAGACTTTTATTAAAATCTGTTAACAAATTACTAAGGGATCCCAATATCTATGTATGATGCACACGTGTGCAATAAAAAGCTAAGATAGCAAATGAGCGAACGAAGAATTTCGATTCAAGATATTGCTAAGAGAGCAGGCGTTTCTCATTCCACAGTTTCACGAGCTTTGCGAGATAATCCTTTAATTAGCCCAAAGGTGAGAGAGGAAATCAAGCAATTAGCGCAGGAGATGAGCTATGTACCTAATGCGATTGCTCAAAGCTTGCAAAATCAAAGTACCAATACCATTGGGGTAGTAGTAACTTCAATAGCAGATCCCTTTTTTGCTGAGGTGGTAGAGGGAATCGAACAGGTGGCAAGAGAGGCAGGCTTAAGTGTTGTGTTGAGTGCTTCACACCGAGATTTGGAGCAGGAAATAGCAGCTATTGATAATTTTCATCGCCGCAGAGTGGATGGTATTTTGATAGCCGATTCGCGAATTAGTAAACAGTATACTACGCATCTAAAGCAAATTGCTGTGCCAACAGTTATTATTAATAGCCAATGTGAAGAGCAGTGCGAAATATTTAACCACATTGCAATAGATGATTACTTAGGTGCACAGTTAGCTGTAGAGCATCTTGTAAGTCTTGGACATACTAAGATTGGTTATCTTGGTGTGGGCGATCGCAGTAAGTCAAACAAGCAGCGCTTAGAAGGATATCGAATGTCTCTATTAGAAGCAGATCTACTACACATCACGGATTGGATTGCAATTAGTGATGAAGATCATGTAAGAAAAAACGATGTTGCTACCGGACAAAAAATGCTATCTAAACTAGTCGCTACTGGGGTAACTGCCATCTTTTGTTACAACGATATGGTAGCGGTTGGCGCACTCTTAGCTTGTCAGGAACTAGGTATTTCGGTACCCAAAGATTTAAGTCTGGTGGGATTTGATGGTATTGCTCTAAGTCGTTACGTGACGCCGTCACTTACAACAATCTGCCAGCCAATGTTAGAACTTGGTAGCTATGCTATGCAAATGTTACTCGATTTATTACAAGGAAAAAGTGTGAAAAACTGCGTTTTATCTCCTTTTTTAGTTAAGCGGGATAGTAGTGTAGCAATCATAAATGACTACACATGATTTTCAGGTAACGAAGTACTTGTTTTCACTCTGTTCGTGTGCAGAATTATTAGTAACTCTTCTTTGAATTCATCCTATTATTATAAAATATAAGAAGAGTTAGACTTGTGATAGCTGTATTTTTGGGAACTCATTTAAAA
>JAQYWO010000446.1 GCA_029379215.1 Rhizonema sp. PD37 | reverse complement strand
GTCAAGTCTTAGGTTGAAAACTTAATTGTGTGTCTAATGAAGAAAATTAAATATCTTTCTAGACATCCCGTTGTAATCGAGATTTCCACTTCATACCACCATTATGCAACGCCGAAAATGCTTGTCTTTCATAATTAAATCTGATTGCAGTATAGATACTGAATGAGAATATGAGTGTTATCTTAGACACAAATTTTACGGAATCTAACGATGAGTAAAGGCTTTGGGCGGAAACCAGAAGAAATCAAATTACTAGGTGACGACGAGCTATTCTGCGGCATAGTTCAACATCCGCTTTCACGCCGGTGGCAGACTTGGGTGTCATTTGAGAAAATCGATATTCAATGTCTTACCGCCCACAACAGGCGTGATGATGCTGACAAAGTAGCAAAACAAATTGCTACAGCTTGGGAATATGGTAGTTTAGAAACCCAGGAGGAGGTAACAGCTTTTCTCAAATCGCTGCCTTCTGATAATGTACCCGATCCGCTGCCACAGGATGTTGTGGTGAGGTTGAGTAAGAAAATTCAGAGAAAGTCTGTAACAAATTAATGAAGGCGAAGGTGCTCAAAGAGCAATAGAGTCCTGCTCGGATAACAAACCCGACATATTTAATATTAGTTGTGACCAAGTTTCTGCTTGTTGGGCTAACTCAGCACGTTGTTTTTCATCTAACCAAATATGATTTAATGTCAATTCCCATCGTGATAATTGAACTTGAATGTTAACTAATTCCTCAGCAAGTTCAGGTTCAATTTCTGCGGCTGTCCACTCAATGAACCACTGAGTTTCATTCAAGACAGATTTAACAGCATCTTTATAAGCAGCATGACAAAATGAACGTACACGAGCTAAGTTAGACGCTGTATGTCCTAAACGGTGAGGAACATCATCACTTTGGAAGCGAGCTTGTTTTTCATTTAAATTCAATCTGATATCCACCGATTAACTCCTTGGTAATTTGCTTTATACGCTCTCTAATAACTAAGTTTTGAATTATTATCGAACGATTGTTTTGGCTCGGACGAATGTTGATAATTGATTCGTAAGCGATGGACTGATTAAATGGTGTCCAATCTGCTCCCCAAATATCTCGTTGTCTGCTGCCATCCTCCAGTAAGATAGATTCACAGTCAGCATGCTTTTCCCCACCCCCAGCTAAAATACCGCGTTCGATGTCTACTGCCACTTTAATGTAAATTCCCAAAGTTTGCAGCATTTGTTCGACTTGTTCAAAACTTGCGCGTTGTTTAATGATTAGTACCAACTCCGAGCCTCATTTTTTCTACTTTAATTTTAATAGATTTCCCGTAATTTCTCTTAACCTTCTTACAAAAGTATGAAGAAATAGAGGTAGTCCGTGCTGTGGACTGCTTCTATTTACAAAAAAATAATAATAACGATTGTAGAGAATGCAATTTCTGCTCCTGATAAACCAAGACAAATTTAACTACAATGACAGTGCCATCGGAATTTATTTTACATGCTTATCTCACCTTTCTAAGATTTAATTGCTATTCTTTCTGTAACAACTAAATCCTCTTCGGAACAGGCGCAAATAGCGTCATCAAACGTACAATACAAATTAAGTATTTGTATTATTTTACTTTGGTCAGTAAACTCCTTATGCAAGTTTATTGTTTCAGTAAAATAATCCTCTGTAAGCCTTGAAAGTTTAACTAGCTCTACTTCTTGTATTAATTGAGGGGTTTTAAAGTATCGGACGGTCACTTCAGACGTAGTCTCATTAATAATAGTAGAGTCTATGCAATGTGTACCCACTAACTCACTAGGGTTCTTGAAGTCAATCGGACTTAAAAAATGGTCAACTTCTCGTTTTTGTTGATTGGGATAAATTAAAATCAACATACTTTCATTCTTTGTAATATATAACAGCACTAGTTTTCTCCTTTGTTCTCAGGCTCAGTAGTGATTGTGCATTCCCATTGGAGTAGATGCCCTGGTTTAGATACACCTCCAGTACCTCTCATTAGTTTGTTTTTCTTAACTCTCCACTGTTTCCCTGTTTCTCGGCTTTTTCTTTGGGCTAAATCGTAACAACCTATAGAGCTCACTTTGCCCAGGTGTTAGCGCGGTGAACTTCTACTTCACCCACCATCACAACCCACGGTTGAGTCACAAAATCCACACAGTCATGAGTGATGATAGCGATGGTTTCACCATTGGCAAGTGCTTTATAATTGTAGAAGTTGTCGAGGTCGATAAATTGAACTTCTAGTTCAGGGGCTATAGCTTGAGCTTGGGCTTCGATATATGCAGAAAGTTCGGCTTGCGCTACGGCTTGTTCGTTAGTAGCCATGCTCAAGTGAGCAGAAGACTTGATGTTGAAGTCAACTTCTGTGTGATGGTACATTTAGATTAGATCCTTTGAATTCAGGTCTAAAACAAAAGGCGATCGCAGTGTTTTCCAGGCAAGACGGTCGCTTTTGTTTTTGGTCTGTACCTATTTTACCGTTGATAACGGAATAATGTCAAGCAGCAACGGTAATAATTTTGGCAGTATCGAAGAAATCAGTAATATCGGCATCTAGTGCGAGGCACAGAACATTAACAACTTCGGTTGAGACAGTTAGTGTTCCGCTTTTAAGCCGAGTGGCATAATAATCAGGTTGTTCTAGTTGCTGAATGTATTGATGTGCAACCTTTAAACCAAGCTCAATAGTTTTTTGCTCAAGCTGGCGACGAGACATATTTGCACGCATATCAGTCAGTGTTTTAGCTTGAGTACTTCCCCACTTAAATGTAGCAATGTGTTCAATATCTATCATAGTAATAATTTTTTTTCCGTTGTTACTTGCCATAATAGCATTTTCCATATATCGTTAGTAACGGTAGTCAACATGAATAGCGTAGTTCACAAATTACGCGATGAGGGTGAAGGTACAAGCACTTCCCCTGATCCTTTTATGCTTTTAAACAGGAGGAGATGAAAATTTTTGCAATTGATTGAAAACTGACGTGCGATTGGCTCAAGTTAGCGTTTACCCGTTACTCGCTTTTTTTAGGCAAGGGCAATCGCTTTTAACAGCTTGCACAGCATAGATACAAAAGACTTGCATAAATCGATCTACACAAGCTACATGATTGTGCAATGCAAAGCCCCTACTGTTAGTTTCTCAGGCGAACAGTAGGGGCTGATTACAAAACTATTACAAAGTTCTATGGGTCAAATTATATCAGATTCCTCATTCCCTCACATGGGGGAAGATTTTGCTTCCTCCCAACAAGTAACCGACGAGTGGATACAAAGTTTATCACCAGAACTCAAAGACTCAGCGTTGTTGAGGTTTTGCAAAATTGTAGAAGCAAAGCCAACGTTGGTAGAATCAATAGCCCTCAGCCAAGTTCTTTACCGCACCATTTCAGGTGGGACATTTACTGAATCTGCTGACTCTGCTGCAAAAAGAACAGGACATGACCGCAAGACGATCCTCAAAGGACTCGACCAAGCAGTTTCCCAAAACATCCTTAAAGAAAACAAACGCCCAGGAACCAGCACCGAATATTCTTTTAAACCAGTTGAAGAGTGGAAACCTGAACCAGAAAGGGTAGTCCGTACTGCGGACACCCCTCGCCACAAAGGTTACAATGTAATACAATTTCCCCCAACAGAAGAATTACCAGCTGCGGAGGTAGTCCATATTAAGGACTACCCTCAAACGGACACAAACAATCATGTTGTTGTTAATAAATTATTAAATAAACAACAACTTGTTAATGTCCCTATCTTGGACACCCCCACAATTTGGCGCAGTTTGCCTGATGGGAATCGTTACGCTCAGATACCTCCCATCCATGATCAAGAAACTGGGGTAGAAATTCAGCGGCAGATGGAACAGGAGGGACTGACGGCTCAGTCTGTGGTAAAACGAGCGATCGCCTTCAGCAAAGTCCCCCTACTTGTTTCAGAAGCACTGGCAAGTGTTGGAAGTCGGTTACTGAATGCTTGCTCTCAAACCGTGTCTAAGCTTACTGAAAATCAAAATAAGCCCTCAAATGAAGACGTTGAAGTAGCAGTATCACTACAGCTTTCCAAAACTCTGATGGAGATGGGTGTTATTTTGACGAATGAGCAAATGCACCATTGTTTAACCGAGTATGGTGAAGACGCGATGCTTGACGCTGCGGTTCAACTGAGAAAAACTGGGGAGATTGCCACTCAGGAGGATAAAGAAGGCTATTTTCTAAACAACTTGCACAATACTGTCAGAAGTGTAGTAGTTAAGGCTGTAACTCCCAAAAAACCGGGTATAACAGCGATTAAGAGCGTTGCAACAGGAGGAGCAGCAATATTCCCCACCGAAATTATGCAGATGTTGAAAAATGGTGATATTCATTTAGTCCCAGCGAAGGCAGAAAAGTTGTGGGCGGCTTATTCGGAGAAGTTTGTAGATGCGATCGCTTACGTTGATCAAAAAACGAAAGAAGGCAAAGTCGCCAACCGTGAAGGGTACTTTGTGAAATGCCTTGAGGAAGGTTGGCTAGTTAAGAAGCCAGAACCTGAGAAACGAGATCCACATACTTTGACACTCGAACAGCAACAGTGGTATGACTGGGCGTGTATGACTGGGATATGTATCAATACTTCAGTCAAAGACTTGCCGACCAAGATGGGGGTTTTAGCAGTGTTGATCCCAATTAAAAACAGGCGACCATTTGACCCACCGTATGACCTTGTAGCGATCAATGTGGCGATGCAAGAGTATCTAATGTAAATGCAACAATTTTTAACACTCCAACAGGCGTTTCCAATTTAACCCAATCGGTAGGGGAGGACTGGGAGTGGTGTTAGATTCAAACGTTTCCAACTAATCCGATTTAACCCAATCGGTAGGGAGTTCGTCTAGCAGCCCTTACCCAGTATAGGTTTCAGCCGCCAAATCGACGCATCTCAAAAAATGATGATCTAAAACAGACAAAATAGAGCAAAACACAGGTCTCAAAGCCTTACCCCGTATACCATCGACGCATCTCAACGGAAAATATAGGGTTTCAGCGTTTTGGCGAGATGCGTCGATAAGCATGTTACAAAACCTCCTTTCTTGTCCTAAAACCCAGAGACAACAGTACTTTGATAGCTCAACACTACTAATATAGTTAACACAATTTCTTCGATTTCTCAATCAGCTGTTATATTTCCGACAATCTGATTGCCTTAAGAAATAAATACTGAGAATCCGGAAATCCCAGTATAAACCGAACTATTCCAAAATTTGGATGACCCTCAAACAGATGTATCTTACACTTGAATAACAACTAGTCTGCTTGCTGTAGGGGCTTTGGGTGCAGTATCAGTACTCAAACGGAACCGGAATGTGAGGAAATCAGTTTAACTGATTGTCAGTCAGCCCATATCACCATAATCTTAAGGTTATGGTGATAATTTACTTTATGAAACCCTGCCCTTCTCAATTGTGCATCTTGAGTGGAAGTGCCTTGTTTTGGCTGTTAGGTTTGTATCCTGTAACAGCACAAATCGTTCCAGATAGAACGCTGACTAACAATTCCATCGTTA
>JAQYWO010000445.1 GCA_029379215.1 Rhizonema sp. PD37 | reverse complement strand
AGATAATACTTTTATTTTTCATTTTGCAGATAATTACTATATGACCTTTTTCCCTGTTATCTATTAATTTTACCATGCTTGTTTGTTATTTTAAATGATATGCTGGACTCTAATCCATGATTCATCAACCACTTCATTTTTATATTTGTTTCCATGGAAATGCTAAAACTGTATGATTTTTTACCTTCAGGTAATGGCTATAAGATACGTCTTTTGTTGACACAAATTGGCATGCCTTTTGAAAGGGTAGAGGTCAATATTTTGACAAAGGAGACACAAACGGCAGAATTTTTAAGTAAAAATCCTAACGGTAAGATTCCCGTTTTGGAAATTGAATCAGGTAAATATTTAGCAGAATCAAATGCCATAATGGTTTACCTGAGTGAAGGAACAGAATTTTTACCCTATGACCGCTTTTTACGAGCGCAGGTGCTGCGATGGCTATTTTTTGAACAGAACAGCCATGAACCTTTTATTGCTACATCCAGATTTTTAATTTCTATTTTAGGTAAAACTGAAGAATATAAAGAAGTCATCGAGCAAAAACGCGAACCAGGTTACGCAGCACTTAGGATTATGGAAAACCATTTGACTTCGCACAACTTTTTTGTAGGAAAACGTTACACTATTGCCGATATGGGTTTGTTTGCTTACACTCACGTAGCTAATGAAGGAGGGTTCGATTTGACACAATTTCCTGCCATTCAAGCTTGGATAGAACGAGTCAAAGCGCAGCCAAGATACATAAGTATTACAGAAGTTGGGAGTCGAGAGTAGGAAGTAGGAAGGAGGTAGTGGGAATAAGAGTATAAATAGTAGAGACGCTCCAAAGAGGGGTTCTCGACATCTCTTGTTTCCACACCTCCTAACTTTTACGAAGTTTTCTCTATGAATCGCAATCAATTTCAATTAACTTTTGGCGAGAAGATAAACCTGATTTGATTCTGATAGACGATCTTGGTACATCAAATTTTTTTGATAGTAGTTTAATCAACTCTTCATTAGCTTTCCCATCTACAGGAGGAGATTTTAAATGCACAGTTAAACTACCGTCAGTTTCTTCGACGAGCTTTTGAGTTTTGGAATTAGGTTTAACTTTGACTTGTTTTTGCATAACGCCTTCTATTTAATTGTCGCAGCCACAACCAACCTGAAAAAGAACCCAATAAATAAAACGGAAAATCCCACCAATCAAATGTAGTACCAATTAACCATTTACCGATCAACGTGGCGCGAAACGCTTCAAGCAAAGGCGGATGCCATAGTTGTAAGAATTCCAGTATACAAGTAATAACAAACACCCATATAGGGATTTGTCTCTGTGCCGCTCGACGCTTAAAAAATAGCAATGCAAACAAGCACCAAAATATTTCGTAAAACACGGCAGATATATGGTCATTAAACAACTTATGACCAGGACCTAGATAGTACTTAAATAAAAAACCCATCGCGATAACGATGAGTAGAGAAAAGATTAAATAAAGTTTGTGATTCTGTCTAAACTGCATTTTTGCTCTGAAAGTAGCGAGTAGATAATGTGGACGAGTTAAAGATTACTGCTGATCTCAGTATCTATGAATTATTGAAATTTTAACTCCACGCTTCACATAAGGCACTTGCCAGTAAATAAATATCCAGCCGTATGTCTGAATATTGTCAGAAATCTTAGGGGCGGAATCTTCCCCCGGCAGACTTAAAAGCGAAGCTCCGCTCTAGAGAGTACGACGCTGAGATTTAGTTTGACGGGTGGATATTTATTTTTATGGATCTCCCTAAGAGCGATCCTACTCCTAAATCCTCACCTAAACCTATGGGTAATTTGGGCTACCGTTCCCAATCACAGAAACCTTGTGTCGGTAAACTAATTCGCCACCATACCAACCAGAAAGGCCCAGAAGCGTCGCAATAACGACTGAGAGTATAAGTCCCCAAGGTAATATAGGTGACACGGGGTTATTCAGGCGCAGGAGTAGGTTGACAATCGTAAGTACCAATGCAGAAACATTAAGAATTAAGTGCGCCCAGCCTGCAGTACGTTTGCGAACTCGTTGTATTCTTAGAAAGTCCAGCATCCCAGTCAGGGCTGCGGCTAATCCTCCTACCAATCCACCAACTATTAGCCAAAATGAGGCTCGTGCCCAAAAAACATCGCTGTTTAACCAGAATACTCCATCAGTTAACAGCGCTCCAACAAGAAAAGCGACTGGAAATTGTACGAGAATTGGATGGATCGGATGCCCAGCGACTGAAACAGTACTAGGCACACCTGTATCATTGAACTCTCTGCTATCACTTTCCAGAAAGGCTGGGATATTTGGGTAGGGTGTTGTGGTTCTATCTTCAGTTTCCATAATTGACATCCCTTAAAAAAAGTTTTCAGCCACAAAAAAGTTGATCGATTACTATTTAGATTATCCTACAAACAAATTTTCTGGTAAGAATTATAATAATTAATATTTTGGATTTAATAGATTTTTTAGTGTGAGATTATCAACAAAAAATTGGCTTGATTGAGTTCTACTTGATCTCTTGGTAAAGCTATAAAATTACTCAATGAAAATTATCTATCTGGCGAGGTAAGATAGTATTTGATTAGTATCTGTCCAAAAGTAGATTCGGAAAAGCTTGGGAAAAAAATCTTTTTTCTCTATCCTTAGTTTTTGAGCTATCAATCAAAAGAAAGATGGAGCAAGACTAATGGTTATGCCAACCTGAAAGCATTACTGAGATAAACAGATTTCCAGAGGGAAGCCATAAAATGGTTGCTACATTAGATGATAATAAACGTTCTGCTATAGCCGTAAAATTGGCAGATGTAAAAGCACTTCAACAGTTGTTTATTGAGAACGAGCAACAATTTCTCAAAGAACTCAACGATCCAGAAGTTCGCGATAGCATCCAAAACATGCTCAATGATGACAAAAAAAATCTGGGCATCCTGGAAACTGTTATCAGTCAATACGGTATTCAAGCTGAACCAAAAGAAACCTTTTTAGAAATGGTGAAAAAGGTTCACGAATTGATGCAAGGCTCTAAATTGAGCTTGTATGAAAAAGTTTTTCAGCACGAATTGCTAAAGCATCAACAAGTTATGAGTGGCATAATAATCCACAAATCTGCACAAACAGTTGGTGCCGACGTGCTACTAGCAATTACACCTCTCAACACCGTTAACTTTGAAAACCGCGCTCACCAAGAGCAACTCAAAGGTATTCTGGAAATTTTGGGTGTTCGCGAATTAACAGGGCAAGATGCAGATCAAGGTATTTGGGCACGTGTTCAAGATGGTATGGCAGCATTAAGTGGGGTTTTAGGTAGTGTTGTTACCCAAAACACTGACAAAAAGGATATGAATGTCCAGGATGCCATTCGTATTGATCATGCTAAGGTGAATACTTTGTTTACCGAATTGCTTGCTAGTAACGATCCCCAAAAGCTCCAAGAATACTTCGGTCAAATTTACAAAGATTTGAACGTCCAAGTTGAAGCTAAAGAGCAAGTAATCTACCCTAAGGTACGTCCTTTTTATGGTGAGCATGAGACTCAAGAACTGTATGAAGAACAAGCTCAAATGAAGCGGATGTTAGAGGAAATTAAGGCGAGCAATCCCTCTTCTTCTCAATTCAAAGATAAAATCAAACAGCTCATGGACGTTTTCGGCGATCACATTCGTCAAGAAGAAAGTACCATGTTTGCGGCAATTCGCAACAACTTCAGCACGGAACAAAGCGAAGAATTAACGACTGCGTTCAAAGCTGCTAAGGTCAATTTGCAAGAAAAAATGGACGTTGTCAGCAAGTAGATAAACAAAGAAGCATTGCGCTTTTTTACAGAACTGAATTTATAACTCCCATCACAATAGTAATGGGAGTTTTTGTTTGTTGTTTCTGCTACTCTTGTACGGTCATCAGAGCATATGTACTCGGATGTTATCTATACTCAACTCAAGGGCACACTTGCTCCGAGCATTTTTGCGTTGATAGATTACTAGTCCGAATTTTGCCAGTATTTGTAAACCGTGTAGGCGAGTGTGACAACTCCAGTTACAATGGAGGATTCATCAACTTCAAATTGGGGATGGTGTAATGGATGATTAATAGCTCGATCTTTGAAGCCTACACCCAAGCGAAACATGGAACCTGGTGCATGTTCCAAATAAACGGAAAAATCTTCAGAACCAAGTGATGGTTCGGGTAAGACTTGGACGCGATCGCTACCCCAAGCTTCTTCTGCGGCTGATTGCAACAACTGTGTCAGAGTATAATCATTTTGTACACTTGGTACCCCCCGACGATAATTCACTTCATATTTCGCGCCATTGGAATCGCAAACGCTCTTCACAATTTTTTCAATCCAGTCAGGAAGATTGTTACGTGTTTCAGGATGAAGCGATCGCACAGTCCCTAATAGTTGTACGCGATCGGCAATTACATTTGGCGCTCTGCCACCATTAATTTGCCCAATACTTAAGACGACAGGACGTAAAGGATTCTGGGTTCTACTAATTGCTTGTTGGAGAGTGGTAATCACTTGTGAGGCAATCCAGATAGCATCAATTGCTTGATGTGGACGAGCTCCATGCCCAGATTCTCCGACAATGATAATCTCTATTTCATCAGCCGCCGCAGTCAATGCACCGTAACGTACCCCAATAGAACCTGCAGGAATGGAGGGAAAAACATGGACGCCTAATATTGCTGAAGCATTTTCCATCGCCCGATCTGCCACCATCCAGTTTGCACCTTGGGCAATTTCTTCTGCTGGCTGAAACAAAAATCGTACTTTACCTGGCAACTCCTCTGACATCTGAGATAGCACCATTGCTGTTCCTAAGCCAACTGTCGTATGGACATCGTGACCGCAAGCGTGCATAATTCCTTTGACACGAGATGCGTATTCCAAACTAGTGCGTTCTTGTATTGGCAAGGCATCCATATCGGTACGAACTGCTAATAAGCGGCTATCTTTGTTCGTTCCTGGTAATTCTCCAATGACGCCATTTTTGCCTACTCTCTCTTTTACGTAAAGACCATTAGAAGATAATACACCAGCAACGAAGGCGGCTGTTTGAGACTCATGACCGCTGAGTTCTGGGTGAGAGTGAATGTGACGGCGAATTTCAATTAAGCGAGGCGCTAGTTTTGTAGCTAAGTCTTTAATTTGGGTAAGCATTGATCAGTTCAAATCTCTACGCTTTTTCTTCATCATAAAGAACAGAACTACCATTTTCTCGTAATGATTGATACAAAACTACTTAGTGAGGAGTTAGGAAATAGAAGTATAGACAAGCTGTTTAAAGCGTTTCTACAGGAGTTAGGAATTATTTATCTCCCTCTTCCCCCAATGCGGTTCGGATAAGCTTCGGGAGCAGGGGAGGAAAAAACCAAATGTCGATCAACTCTTTCCACCCTTGCCTCTCTACTTCCCCTGCCCAAGAACTGCCAGCCTCAACAGATAAATTCCTTAACCCAACCGTATTGCCTCTCCCCTGCTTGAGAACGCTTACAAAGAAAGGCAGAGGGCAGGAGGCAGCTATGCTGAAGGCATTCTGCTTCCTGTCCTCTTAAAAAA
>JAQYWO010000444.1 GCA_029379215.1 Rhizonema sp. PD37 | reverse complement strand
ATCTTAGAGATAAAATAGCGGCTTTCCAGCAACGGTTAATAAGTTTACAGTCTCGGATTTATAGGGTAGATAATCTTAAAGATATCAATCAAATTCGCACAGAATGCGCTGAATTGGATTTAGTCTTTGAAAATTCTGTCGATTACCCGACATATCAAGAGATAAAAGAACAAATCAAACTTTTGACAGATGACTTAGAAAGATTGGAAAATTTAGAAATCCGCTGTCACCAATGTGATGATATTGCCTGTTGTCAGGCGGCATTGGCAACGATTGGCAGTGAAAGGGGAATTTTGCATGATAGCAATCGCTTTAGTACCAAACTATCAGATTTATCAGATAATTTACATGAAAAAATTAAACAATATACTACAGAACTAGAAGAATTTGAGCATTTAAAAGACGTAAATACAGCAAAAGAGGCGCAAAGATTCCAAGAAGAGTTGCGGAAAAAGTCATCGCGGTACTTAAATTCTGATGCCGAAGAACAGTTTAATACCATTAGTTCAGAACTAAAACTGCTGATTGAGCTATTACAACTGTTTGAATTAGTGAATGTAAATACTTTAGAATCTTGTCAAGCTCAGTTAGATAGACTGCGGCAGTGGGAAAATAACTCTCAAGATTTGACAACCAAATTACGCGATCGCCTTGATTCCCTTTACGCAAAATTAGAATACAAACAAGCAGAAATTTTACAGCAACAACAAGCTACTGCCCAAAGGTGGCTACAAGATTTAGAAATAGAAAGTGCAAATATCAATCAATTACTTGATGATACGGAAAAACTTGAAGCAGCAAGCGATCTTATAGAACAAATTGAAACACAAAAATCGCCATACATTCATTTCTTGACTCCTCAACGACTGGAGTTGTTAGAAAATATTCAACATCAATGCATTGAGGAACAGGAGAAAAACACAGCTAATAAAATTGTGGTGCTATTCCGTTCGCTTCCTCAGGAACGACGATCTAACCTGTACGAGAGGTTAGCACAATACCTCAGAGAAGATATGGAGGGTGAAAATGGCTAAACAAAGCTTTGGTCTGTTTGATCCTCCACCACAAACTAATAGTAGCCAGTCAAATCAAGATAAACTTATTGTACTTGACCCTACGGAGTTATACGATATTCCAAGAGACTACATCCCTATTACAACAGATGTGGAGTGGATTAGGTTTTTTGGTGTGAGTTCCTCACCTTGTTGGATTCAAGGTGAACGACTGTGTAAATGGGCAGAAGCATGGTTGCGGGCATGGAACAAAATGGATACGAACATTGAAATTAAACAAGATCCATCCCTCAAATTAGCCGCTTTGTTTGCTCCCCTACCTTTACCACAAGAATGGACTGATAAAAAACAGCTACTAAATCTTGCAACTAGACTTGAGTCTTATCCCCAAGACAACCCCATCGCCTACTTGCTAGCAGATATCACCGATAGCGATCGCCTTCTCTGGCAAAGCCAAGAACCTTCTATTCAACATCTCGCCGCATGGCTAGCAATTCAAGTGCCACAAGAGTGTAAACCCTTAGAACAAGTTTGGCAGTACCAGTTTCAAGAGGGTGAGTTAGTCAATTATTACCAAACTGAGGATAAATTATTGCTTTTGCGGCGTTGGTTGGGTATAGCCCAACCCATACTCACCAACTTGGGCGAGTATGAGTTGCCAGTTCCTGATTTTCTCACAGAAGAGTTTGACAAATTCTGGTCTGAACAGATTTACCGTAGCGAAGGTAAAGTTCTCGATCAAGTTATACCCTATAAAGTCGCAGGCATGGAACGGATTGCCAATTGTGCCTATAATGTTTTCACGAATCGACCCACGTGGATGACTAAGGACAGGAAAACTAAAGTTGCTGTATTTCTCACCCATTTACAGAAGCAAGAACTTAGCGATCGCCAATCTATACCCGAACCTCAACCTCTAGATCTAAATGCTAGTCCCAACGAATCACTAACTTGGGTAACTGAAAACTACCTACCTTTCCGTCGTTGGGAAATTATCAACCAAATTTCCTCTGAACAAAGAAAGAGTGAGCGTTTGGCTAATAGTTTTGTGGATTGGATGCTATTACACTACCCAGAAATGAAGGTAGACTCAGTAGAAAATTCTTTTCTCAATTACAGTGTAGCATCGAAAGTGGGAAATCTTTGCCAACGGGGTCCGGTTCTTTGGGTTGTGGTTGATGGATTAGGCTGGTTAGATCACATAGAACTCTTGACGCTTCTTACCAAAAATAATCAACTCGCTGTTGAAACGGACATGGCACCTCGATTTAGTATCCTACCCACTAAAACAGAGTATGCAAAGTGGAGCCTGTACACGCAACTTTTGCCTAGTGATTCGTCTTGGGTTGCTGATGCAGGCAAAGCTTTCTCAAAAATGGGTATGGGAAAGCGTTATACAGATCGTCGGATAGCCGAACTGCGACAAGACTTAGGGGAGGGTAAACTCAATCTCTACTGCTGGGATACAGAACAGTTTGACAAACTGCATCATACCGAAAGAGATTGGCAGCATCTTTATAAAGTTAAACGTCCCAATACCTTAGAAGGCATTGCTAGAGAAATTCAGTCTTTCGTAGAAGAGTACCCTAATCCGGAGCTTCTGAGGGTGGCGATCGCCAGCGATCATGGGCAAATCATGGGTACATCACAACAAATCACCCACTGTCCTCCAGAAATAGAACCTCAGGGAAGAATAGCTATTGGCAAAACTGACGATCCTCAGTTTGTAGTATTAGAGCGATCACGCTACGGTCTTCCCCATGATATCAGCATTGTCAGAAGCTCTGCAAGTTTGGGTTCGTTCAGCTACACTGACAAGAAAAAAATTATCGGTTCTCACGGAGGACTTTTTCCAGAAGAAGTAGTGGTGGGTGTATCCGTTTTGCGAAAATCCATCCAACGCGTTCCTGTGATTATCTTTTGTCGGGGTGAAGGTGAACCCAGACAATCCGGAGAAATAGAGATAACTATCGATAATCCTAACTTAGTATCCCTGACGAATCTTTGCCTGTACATTCAGGAATTGCCATCTTTTTGTTTTGGAAAACCTTTAGAAAGGCAAATTCCAGCCAATCAACAGGTAAGATTCAAACTCACAATACCCGAGGTACCGGAATTGCCTCCTGATGAGGGCGATCGCCTATTATTATCCGGTAAATTAACCTTTCAATTCGCTAATGCTGAAGTCGGAAGCACAAACCTAGCTCCTGACTCAACAATCACCATCAACGACATATTCCGTAGTGGGTTTAATATCGATGAGTTCATGTGATCCAGTCGCTTACAACAACGATTTAGTTCGTCATGTCTTTGGCAATCTCTGTATTGATAAAACCAGACTGCCATCAAGTGGACTCAGTTCTATGGGTGTGCCCAGTTTTGTTGCGGAATGGCTGCTCGATAAAATTGTACCAGGTTCCGGCTCTCTTACTGCACCAGAAGTTGAAAAAGTCAATACCTTTGTCAAAAAAGCATTTCCCCGCAAAGATGATCGCAACGAAATCATTTTTGATTTGACTCAAGGCGAAGTGCGAAAATTGATTGCCCTGATGCAGGTGCGAATCAAATTAGAACCAGGAGGAAAAGTTATTCCCGAACCTTTAGCACAAATACCAGTCCTAAATTTGACTGAATGCAGTATTGCTACAGAAATTATAGAACGCTACAAAATGTTGCTACGTCAAGGAGTATGGGGAAAAATTAGCCTTGCGATGCTGAGTAACGGTAAACTGGATGTTATAGACTTTGAACCTTTCCAATATTCCCAAGTCAACCTACAAGCTTACGCTGAATGTCGAGCAAAATTTAATACACAAGAGTGGCGAGATTTACTTTTTTGCTCAATGGGCTTTAACCCCCAGCATCCAAATTATAATCTGGAGGCAAAAACATGGATATTAGCAAGGTTACTGCCATTAGTGGAATCTAATTACCACGTTATGGAATTAGCGCCAAAAGGGACGGGGAAAAGCTTTGTCTATGAAAATATTAGCAGCAAAGTAACCTTAATCAGCGGTGGTAAAGTGACTCCTGCTCAGCTTTTTATTAACGGCAAAACCAAAGAAGTCGGTTTACTCGGTCGCCACGATGTTGTTGTGTTAGATGAAGTTCAGAGTTTAACCTTCGACAATCCCGATGAGGCGATCGGTCCACTTAAAAATTACCTGGCGAGTGGTCGCTACAATCGTTCTGGGTTCGCGGATATTTCCAGCGATTGTGGATTAGTCATGCTGGCAAATATAGAATTAGACGAGGAACTACGACCGCGAAATGAAGAAAATTTAATTGCGAATTTACCCAATTTTTTTGCTGAATCCGCATTAATAGACCGTTTTGTAGGTATCATTCCCGGTTGGGAAATTCCTAAATTCCAGAGAGAAATGACAGCTTCTCAAGTTGGGTTGAAAATGGATTTCTTTGGTGAAGCATTACTCTCTTTGCGTCAAGACAATCGCTTCACATCCTATGTACAACAGCACACTCAATTTGATAAAAATGTCACCGTTCGCGACCAAAACGCCATCCTCAAGTCAGCTTTGGGTTTTCTGAAGATTCTCTACCCCCATTTAGAATTAACATTAATGGACTATCAGCGTGATTGCCTAGAGCCAGCTAGGAGACTACGCCAAGCCATTCGTAATTCGCTATATTACCTTGATGATGAATTCCGACAGCTAGGTAGAGAAATTTACGTTGAAGTAAAGTGATGAAAAAAAGCAAAATCATCCAATGGTTACTTGTGAAATAACTTTCTCATCTTCAAAACTGTGAGAAAAACGTAATCGGGCAAAGTCCTTAAACTTTTATCTGTTAAAATATTATATAAACCTTGATGCATTCATGAAGTCGCTATAGGGCTATTTTTGTTACGCTTAGTCCAGAATTAGAATCACTACTACGCGACAAAGCTGCTAAGCAAGGTCAGGATATTGATGTTGTTGCATCCCAAATGCTAGCCAATGCCTTAGAGTGGGAAGTACAAGACTTACAAGAGGCGATAAAAGGTATTCAGCAGGGATTAGATGATTTTGAGGCAGGTCGGTTTCGTTCTTTTGAGGAATTTGCTGAGAAAGAACGTCGCAAATATAACCTACCAGCAGATTTATGAAATATCGCATTGAGATTTCTAGTGTAGCGGAGGCTGAGGCAGACAGAGCTTTTTTGCGGTTGTCTCAACTGACATCTGCAATGAAAGCAAGTAAGCGAGTGGTACGCAGGATTGTTAGAAGCTATTTTTAAACATGGCGTCGGCACAGCAGCAAACCTACTCCCATCACTCCTATACAAAAGAGCGTTGTTGTGTTTCTTGGCTCTGGAACTTTTTGGGAAATAACTTGAAAGGATCCATTTACCGTTGCTTTGGACGTCAAGGGAACAGTTGGATCTAAACTTAGAAAGTCCACTTCAGAAAACGCCAGTGTGCCAGTAGCACCAGCAAATATGCCTTTACCGCCAGTGATTGTGAAAGTTCCATTTGCCTTTGCTGTTAAAGTGGTAAAGTCAATATACTAACCTGAGGGAATATAAATATTTTCAACTACTTGATATTTTCGCTCTATG
>JAQYWO010000443.1 GCA_029379215.1 Rhizonema sp. PD37 | reverse complement strand
GTTCAAGAACCGTTTAATTCTCCACAGTTGCATACGCCTTTTTCAACCCACATTCCGCATCCAAAACTTTCACATCCCAACGAAAGGAGATATTGAGTACATAAGAACTATTGATTAGGAAAGCTTAAAAAATATGGCATTATTTACCACAATTTTTGTTACAACAGCGAAAGCTCCTAAATCCTCAATAAACAAGAGATGTGCCAATTATCAACCTAATATTTTTTCGGAGCGATCGCACTAACTATACCCATTACCAAGTTTTTAGGTCGATTGCTATTTAAACCTCTCTGCCTTCTACTTTCTTCATGATTGAGGCTCCCTCAAGTGCTGATCAGTATAATCATGCTGAGAGTTTACAGCTTTATTAAAGATAAGCAAAAACTGTAGAAACGTCCCCTGTAACATCTCTACAACAGAATAAAATTTTATTCACTTTTATACAATCATCAAACTCTGTAGCGATTTTGATAATAAGCCAAAATTTGCTCTACCCGTTGCCGACTCTGTGGACTTGATGTTTCAGCATACTCAATCCACAAGCCACCAATTTGGCTAAGATCGTAATCAAACTGTTGGCTAGACTGGGGGATTAAATCCACTCCTACCCCTTCTACTTGCCGCAGATGAGTTGCAAGCTCTTGATAAACTGCTAAAGATAAACGAGCAAATTCAATTTTTTCTTTTGTTCTCAAAGTTACATAGCTCCTGTAGGTATAGGGTTTTGGGGTGGCTGTGTTACTGAAACAGGATTTCCTGTAGAAGCTGGAGACGTTGCTTGCTGAGCAGAGCCTTCCCCTACCATTCTGGCAACTTCTATACCATATTGTTCCACAATCACGATTGGTTCTGAACCTTGATTCATTTCGATACGTTTGATTAGCACTCCGTTTGCCAGTCGCTGCCCTGCTTCTACATAACGACTCGTCGGCTCATTTGGTACCTTAATAATTGCCTGAGGTTCCTTACCAACGACAACGACTCCTGTAACCATGACTGCTTTCGCTAGTTCTGGTTGTGGTGGCGGTGGTAATACGGGTGTTAGAGTCTGGTTAGGAATGACTTGAGGTAAGACCTTCGGCAAGACAGCAATGACGCTATGGTGAGGATTAGCTTTTTTCTGTACTGCTCGAGAAGCAACCACCGCGTTGTTAACTTTATTTTTTGATGAGTTAGGAAGATTATTTTTTACTGGAAGCTTTATCGCTATCGGTGTACTTCTAGCAACTGGTGTAGTTCTAGCAACTGGTACACTTCTAGCTATTGGTACACTTCTAGCTATTGGTACACTTCTAGAAGTGTTAGGTACAGCAGTTACAGTTGGAACGGGTGTTGGTGACTCTACGTTCTGACTCTGCACTACCAGAGGTTGTACTCCGACAATTTGTCCAAACGGATCTGTTCGTCCTTTAGATACGACATTGACTCGTTCTGTTGCATTAGTTAATCGAATCAAACTAGGAGTAGCAGAAGTAGGTTGTGGAGATTGTTTGGCAGGTACCACAGGGTTATTAAAAGGCTGAGTCGCCGTTTTTATCGTTACTGACGGTGTACTTGTGGGTGTAGGATTACTAGCTTTTTGTTCTTCTTCAGAGGAACAGGCAGCGATCGCTAAAACCAGAATCGCTGCAATGACAATTTTTAAATTTCTACCCATTAGCAGTTACGAAAAGCAATATGAAAACTTACTTGTCGAAATCTACCTTTTGCGATTTGCATTAAAGGAGAAATCTTATACCGTTATAACCTAGATTTCTCGGATTTCAAGAGTTTCTTTAAATACGACAGACCCAGCCCCTAACATTTGCTTCCTTAGTCAACTCTCTGCTACCATCAAGTCTTTCAGCAAACCCAGCCCTTTCTTAACTCTACGAGAAACCGTAACTACACTGATACCCATGCGTTCTGCTACTTGTTTTTGTGTAAGATCGTGTAGAAATACAAACTCCAAAACCTCGCGAGTGCATTTTTCGATCTGCACTAACGCTTGATGCAAGCGAATTTGATCTTCTTGTGCCAGTTGAAAGCTGCGATAGCTGTGATCTGGAACGAGTTCTCCCAAGCTAGCAGAACCTTCTTCACCATCTACTGGCACATCTAGACTCAAAGGAGAGCGATTAACCCATGCTAATTTAATTTCCTGCCATTCTTTTGTAGAAATTAGAAGCGCTGCTGCTAATTCAGAGTCAGTAGGGGAGCGATTGTATTTTTCTCGCAAAGAACGCGAAACTCCAATTGACTGCTGTTGCAACGCTAACCAACGCCGAGGAATCCGTACAGTGACACCTTTATCTCTAAGGTAATGTTGAATTTCACCGCGAATATAGGGAATTGCAAAAGAACTAAAGGCGTGACCTTTGGAAACTTCAAATTTTTCAATAGCTCTAATTAAACCCAAACAGCCCACCTGTAGCAAGTCTTCGTAGCTTTCATGACATTGATGTAACCAATAATGAGCTTCTTTCCGAACTAGTCCAATATTCAATTTCACGAGTTGATTGCGAACCCTTGCTGAGTTAAATTGCTGATATTCTCGCAACAAATGCAAGATTTCATGTTTCATTTCGTTATCGATTTTTGTAGACATAGCACCGTGTTTATTTAAGTCATAAACCGTCAAAATACTTGCCTTTAAACCGAGCCAAAATAGTCTTTAGAGTAGCCCTCAGTTTTAGTAGAGCCCTTTAAAGTCTCTGCTTTATTCCTAGTACTTATGCCAAAAACTATCAATTAAGCATGGTTTAACTATGGATTTGGAAGTATTTTGCTTTTTGTTATCTTTGGTTTTATCTGCAGCATTTCAAAACCACATAACAACAAAATATAGAATTTACTAATCAAATTAGAACCGAAATTATACTGAATTCAATTATTTTTTTATGAGGTTAACTTATAAATATAAATCGATAGTAAAAAGTATTTTTTGAAAGATAATTTTGCTTTCTAGTTAGATATACTTGTTATTTAAAATATGATTTACACTAACTTTAAGATTTGTAAGCTAAATTTCCTTTGTTATACCGTTTCACGAAAATCTTGATACAATTTTCTCCCCTGCCTAAATGTATCAACTTTAAAGCGAAACGATATTAGCCCTGCTTCCCCTGCTTGCCATGTATCAATTTTAAATTAAAGTGAAACGGTATCAGGTAGTGTACTCTCATAAGAGCGGTAAACCCACTGAAAATATTTATATAGGCAAAGAAAAAAGGGCAAGATGCCCTATGTAGTTACTAGATTTTAAATAATTGGGAATGAACTTAGGGGCAGGATGTAAGGAATCTCTCTTACCTTACACCTTTAAACTCGTACAGAATTTAGGCACGAGTTACTGGTTCAAACCTGGCGTAAAACAAACCGCGAACTTTGACTTCTTTAGGTTCATCAGCGCCTAAATCGGTATCAGATGGCTGTTCACTCTCGAAAGTCCCTGCAATTTCACCAGTCGTGCCATCTATTTTGGCAACTTGCAGAGAAATCTTGCCCTTGAGAACGTCTGTACGCTTAAAGTTGGCGTGAGAGACTTCTCGACCATCTGCTTGAGCGGGGAGAGCCACCGCGTTATCATAGCCACTCGCGACACCGCGACCTTTAGGGTCAAGGAAAGTAGCACCACGGTAGGAGGGGACTCTGAAGCTGCCTTCAAAGTCTGTTGAAGTATTAATGCTGTTCAAACCAGGTTGTGTTTGAGCAACCAAACTTTTAACTGTGAACAAGAAAGGTACTCGTTCACCACCAGGAAGTTGTACGGTGATAGCTTGGAAATCTAAGCCATCTTTTTCCGAGAAGGTAAGACTTCCATCTCCATTTACCTTCACATCACCCTGAATTTGATCCAAGCTGAAGGTACGGCGAGTCAACAGTTTACCAGCAATAAATTCTGGTTCTTGCCTTTTGTTGGTAGGTTCTTCTTTTACAAAGAAATTAGTTGGTTCTATGCAAAGTTCTTTTATGGTGTAGGACTTACCAGCATCAATGGGGATAGAACCGCGACGAGTTTCAGCCAGTAGGGGGCATTTGTTAGCCAAGCCAGTGCCTCTGATTTGCTCGTAAGTCAGAACATTAGTACTAGCACTTGTTGAACCGTCACTACAAGCAGTTATTAACCCTAAGCACAAAGCCAAGAATGCAACAATTAAAGCGCGATACCTCATGGTCTACCTCAATAATGTCAAAAATTCATCTAAAAAATCCAGTATGTGTGGAAACTCTGTGTCTTTAGACAACAGAGGAAACACTACACGAGCGATTAAAATCGCTATCAAACAGTTGTCGTCTGTACTGAAGTTTACATTAGTGCAGGTCACCGCTCAAACTTCTTTGAAGCTAAACGTCCTGAAACGTTCAGATCATACGATTTTTTTTACTCAAAATCAAAGCACTCTCACCTTTATCAAGAATGCTTTTAGCGCAACAAGCTTGACAGAGGCTGTGCCATACATCACAACCCTTTTGTTGCATTGGTAGCAATTTTCAACAGACCTCTATCCTATCACGTTCACTGAAGAGAGCTACTCATACCGCTACTTTAGAATTAAAAATTCGTCTTAGCTCGTTAAGTAATGAGACGTGAGCGTTGTCAGAGAGTGTGTAAGCTACCGACACAAGCAATACATGCGCCACAGCTAATGGCTAAATGCTGATCTACAATAAATAAGTTTATTTAATATTTTAATACAAATGTATCTCCGCATTTACACTGCTATTAATAGATATCAAATTGAATTAACTGCTTTTTTCAGCTGAAATCTCTATAAATCAATTACACTTTTCAAGAGTAGTACTGACAAAGTAAAACTTTTCGTTAAGTTTATCCCTCAACGCATAGAGCGTTTTTCATCTACTTGAACCACAATCCAAAGGAGAAAAGGTGTATGCTGCGGAAAATTCTCCTTTGTCGGGGAACTTTTCTGTGAAAACTGTTCTTCAGTATAGGGATAATGCGTTTGTACTGTTGATTGTTAACAGTGAACCGCTTGTATTGCCGCCGTTGATCAGGGCAGTGCAGCAGGAAGGTTTCGGAACAAAGGCATCCGCCCATCCCATTTTTATCAGAAGTGGAATGACAGGGAATGGTAAATTTGATTTTACCGACTAATTCCTGGATGATACAACCTCATGGATGAATCTGGGGGTATCAATTTAAAATTCAAAATCGAATGACTTGGTTGATAGGGAAAGGGAGGCATGAGCAACAAAAGAAGTGTTGAATCTAAGAAGTTGTCTTATGAACTGCAAGCGATCGCCGCAGCAGTTCATGATGCATCTCAAAATTGTCAAGGTGATGCTATGGCTCTTTTGGCTTTACTACGAGAGTTAGAGAAGTTACATCGAGAGATTCGGGATGAAGCTTTTCAGAAGAGTTTGCCTGATAACCGTCAAGCACTCTACTTACTACTACGGAACATAGAGTCTCTCGGAGGCTGGCCTTATATTGAGCGTATGAGGCTACAAGCCTTTTTAGCAAATTTGCCAGAAGAGGCGGCTAAAGTTGAGGAAGGGGAAACGGAGCAATAAGGAATTAAACATTAAAAATCAAAAATGTCAAATTTTTAATTTTTAATGTTTAATTTAATTTTTTACTGCCTCATTCTCCCACTCCCTCTTTCATGA
>JAQYWO010000442.1 GCA_029379215.1 Rhizonema sp. PD37 | reverse complement strand
GGAGGGAGGAAGAGAGTAGAGAGAGCAGTTTTTGAGTAGAATAGCAGGGGAGAGGAAGAGAGTAGAGAGAGCAGTTCTTAAGTAGAGATGTAGTTAAAGTAAGAACTAATTCTAACTCTTTCCTCCCCTGCTCCCGAAGCTTATCTAAACCATAGGCGACTGGGGAACCCGAAGGGGGGTTACTCAACGCTTCCTAAATATTGCTTTCAGTATTTTGTAGAGTTGATTCAAAATTCATTCTCTGCTCGGCGTTCCGTAAAAAATAGCCACTCATCATTGCATTTGCAAGAAGGCGACCGAAGTTTTCTCTACTCGTAGTAATGCTTGTATCAAAGTGTTCTCTTGGCAAGTTTCCCAACAAACCGATAATATTCCGTTCCATTACCTGAAAAACTTCGTGAGAAGTAGGTTTGGATAACTGAGTGACGACTTCCGGACTTAAAGAATTGATGTACTGCCACAATACATTGCTGGATTCTGACTCACTGTTAAAAAATTCAGAGACACGATTTGATTTTTTACTCACTTTTGGCCTCCTTAATCATCACATACACAGTTTAAGTGACTTGAACCGAAACCCTATGTTTTGATTGCTCACTCCTAACTCTATTTATAATGCTGTCTTAGCTTGCTAAATATTCATTAATATCAGCTTTAGACTTACGAAGTTTGGCTAGGGCTTCTCGTTCTATTTGTCTGACTCTTTCGCGGCTGATATTCAGAATTTCACCTATTTTGGCAAGGGTGAGTGCTTGCCCATCATTCAAACCAAAGCGTAAAGAGATAATTTCCCTCTGCTGCTTTGTTAGTTCCCCCATTAAGCTCTCTAAATCATTTGATAAGGAAGATTGTGTGACGTAATCTTCTGGGGAAGCTCCTGGATCTTCCAACATTTCTCCCAGTTCAGTATCGTAGTTATCACCCAAGCGCAGATCTAACGATAAAGGCAGACGCGCTTTTTCCATGTACTCTCTTACCTGACTTGTCGTCAATTCTAATTCTTTCGCCAATTCAGAAGCTGTAGGAGCACGCCCCAGTTTTTGGGATAGTTGGCGTTGTGCCTTTTTAATCTTGTTTAACTTCTCTATAATATGAATAGGTAAGCGTATAGTTCGACCTTTCTCAGCAATAGCACGAGTAATTGCTTGGCGAATCCACCAATAGGCATAAGTAGAAAACCGATAACCTTTAGTAGGATCGAATTTTTCTACGCCTCGTTGCATTCCGATACTGCCTTCTTGAATCAAGTCAAGTAAATCGACGTTGCGCTTGATATATTTTTTAGCAATTGACACCACAAGCCGCAAATTGGCTTCTACCATCTTGCGTTTGGCAATCTCTCCATGAGCGATCGCTTTTTGTAACTCCAGTGGTTCTAGCTCTGCCGCTTTCGCCCATTGTTCTAAGGTTGGTTGACAACCTAACTGCATTGCCAGTGACTCCTGCTGTTGCTGCAAGACAGTTGCGCGTTGCACTTGTTTCCCATAAAAAATTTCTTCTTCGTGGGTTAATAGTGGCACTCGACCAATTTCACGCAGGTAATTCCGCACGAGGTCCGTAGCTGTCTGAGCGGTCTTCATGGTACTACTCTTTAATAATGTTAAGTTTAATAATGATTCATTAACTATATAGATGCCTGTTCAATGCTGTTTTACAAGCGATGCCAACACTTAGTGTACTTTAGAGCTTGCACTTCCACCAACTTTGCGGCTAATTGTCAGCAAATTTGACTTGTCAGTACTAGAAACTCTCATTAGTTTTACTTTTTTTCCAGAACCTATAAGAAAAAGATATAAATTTGTTATTTAATTGATATGGATTATAATCTATTGTAACATTTCTGAGAATTATTTGACTACCTAGTAAGGTAGAGTTTTATAACTTTCTTATTCCCTGAAGACTGAAAATAGCCGTAACGCTCCCAGGAGAGATAACTCATGTCATGAAGAGGCAGTCTTACTGGGGAGGGGAGCAGGGGGAAGAATTAAAATATTCCCCCTGCCCCCTGCCTCTTAGTACAGAGGCTCTGCTTTGCTACATCTGTACAGGAGATTCTTCGCTACTCCCGACTAGCAGTGTAATCTTGGATAACTTTGACATCCAAGGTTGTATTTTGTAAGGCACGGATGGCAGAGACAGTAGCTTTTGCTCCAGCAATGGTAGTATAAATGGGGATTTTGTAAGTCAAAGCAGTGCGACGGATAAGTCTACCCTCAGTTTGAGCTTCTTCTCCAGAAGGGGTATTGATAATCAGGTGAATTTTGCGGTTTTTGATTGCATCTAGGACGTGGGGACGACCTTCATGTAGTTTTAGTACTAACTCAACATTTAATCCATGATCTAAGAGGACGCGACGCGTACCATCGGTTGCCATCACAGAAAAGCCCAAAGCGATAAATTCTTTGACAACAGGGACTGCTGCTGCTTTATCGCGATCGCTCATTGACACAAACACAGTGCCGGAAAGAGGCAGACGCTCGCCTGCACCCATTTCCGCTTTCGCAAAGGCACGTCCAAAATCGCTGTCAATGCCCATCACTTCACCAGTAGATCGCATTTCCGGTCCTAATATTGTATCCGTACCGGGGAATTTATTAAACGGCAAGACAGCTTCTTTCACCGCAATGTGTGATGGAATAACTTCTTGGGTAAAGTTTAATTCTGCTAGAGTTTTCCCTGACATAATCAAGGATGCGAGTTTCGCTAAGGGTATACCGATCGCTTTAGACACAAACGGTACAGTCCGAGAGGCGCGGGGATTGGCTTCCAAAATATAAACTTGGGTAGCAGATGTCACTGACAAAAGTGTGGATTCTGCGGATGACTCATCAGTTTTATTCGTTGCTTGCTCCGTAGTCAAACCCACAACAGCAAACTGAATGTTCATGAGTCCTACCACCTTCAGCGCCTTTGCTAGTTCCACTGTCCAAGTCCGAATTTGCTCGAGAACTGTTGGTGGTAAAGAAATGGTAGGTAAAGAACAAGCTGAGTCACCAGAATGAATTCCGGCTTGTTCAATGTGTTCCATGATACCACCAATTGTGACTTGTCCTGTATGGTCGGCGATCGCATCCACATCCACTTCGATCGCATTTTCCAAAAACTTATCGATTAAAATCGGATGTTCCGGTTCCACCTGTACTGCAAAAGTCATGTATCGTTCCAACTCCGCGTCGGAATAGACAATTTCCATGGCGCGTCCTCCCAAGACATAGCTAGGACGCACAACCACCGGATAACCAATGCGTTGAGCTACAATCAAAGCATCCTCATAACTCCGGGCAATGCCATTCGGTGGTTGAGTGATATTTAATTGTTGGAGAATCTTCTCAAATTTTTCCCTGTCTTCTGCCATGTCGATTGAGTCAGGCGACGTTCCCCAAATTTTGGGAGTTGACGATTGGGAGTTACCTTGACTAACTTTGTTGAGATATTCCTGTAATGGAACCGCCAACTTAAGTGGTGTTTGTCCGCCAAACTGCACAATGATTCCGACGGGATTTTCCGCTTCAATGATGTTCACCACATCTTCTTTCGTTAACGGCTCGAAGTAGAGGCGATCTGAGGTATCATAATCAGTGGAGACTGTTTCTGGATTGGAGTTGACCATAATCGTCTCATACCCTGCCTCCTTGAGACTATAGGCGGCGTGACAGCAACAATAGTCAAACTCAATTCCCTGTCCGATGCGGTTCGGCCCACCTCCCAAAATCATCACCTTAGGTTTTGTGGTGGGGATGATTTCTGTTTCTTCTTCATAGGTGGAGTAGTGGTAAGGAGTAAACGCTTCAAATTCGGCAGCACATGTATCGACTGTTTTGTAGACGGGGATGACGCCTAGTTGTTGACGATATTGCCGGACTTCATCTTCACTCGTTTTGCTGGCAAAGGCAATTTGGCGATCGCTAAAGCCGTGACGCTTGACTACATACATGTCCGCTTTTGTCAAGCTTTGCAAAGGAGTTCGTTTGAGAAATTTCTCCACTTCCAGCAATTGCTGCATTTTATCTAAAAACCACGGATCGATACCGGTTAACTCGTAGATTTCCTCAAGACTCATGCCGTGCTGCATCGCATGACGTACAGAGAAAATCCGTTCGGGGTTGGGTGTGCGCAATTGAGAGCGAATTTGTTCGCCGCTCGGTAATTTTTCTTTTATATCGCAACCCCAACCAGCACGTCCAGTTTCTAAAGAACGCAGTGCTTTTTGGAAAGACTCATTGAAAGTCCGCCCAATCGCCATAGCTTCGCCCACTGACTTCATTTGAGTTGTCAGCACTGGTTCAGCATTGGGAAACTTTTCAAAGGCGAAGCGGGGAACTTTTGTCACCACATAATCAATTGTCGGCTCAAAGGAAGCTGGTGTTTTCTTGGTGATGTCATTTTTAATTTCGTCCAAGGTATAACCGACAGCCAGCTTTGCCGCCATTTTCGCAATGGGGAAACCAGTCGCTTTGGAAGCCAATGCCGAACTACGGGAAACACGGGGGTTCATCTCGATGACAATCGTGTCCCCGTTGACAGGATTGATGGCAAATTGGATATTAGAACCGCCAGTTTCTACACCAATCTCGCGGATAATTTTAATTGCCATATCCCGCAATCGCTGGTATTCCTTATCTGTCAGAGTTTGGGCGGGAGCGACAGTAATTGAATCTCCGGTATGAATACCCATCGGATCGAGGTTTTCGATTGAGCAGATAATCACGACGTTATCTGCCAAGTCTCGCATCACTTCCAGTTCGTATTCTTTCCAACCAATTAAGGATTGATCAATCAAAATTTGCGATACGGGGCTGGCATCTATACCGACTTGTGCCATTTCGGCAAATTCTTCTTCATTGTAAGCAATGCCACCCCCAGTTCCACCCATAGTAAAAGCCGGACGAATAATCAGAGGGTATGTGCCAATAGCTAGAGCAATCTGTTTTGATTCCTCTAATGATGAAGCTGTGCCACTAGGACAAATGTTCACCCCGATCCTTAACATTGCTTCGCTAAACAATTTCCTGTCTTCGGCTTTTTCAATAGCTGGTAATTTAGCACCAATTAACTCGACATTGTACTTTGACAACGCTCCATTTTTCGATAAAGCTACAGCGAGGTTGAGGGCAGTTTGTCCGCCCATTGTTGGTAGTAGGGCGTCGGGGCGTTCTTTGGCGATCACCTTTTCGAGCAATTCTGGTGTGAGTGGTTCAATATATGTGCGATCGGCTGTTTCCGGATCTGTCATAATTGTGGCAGGGTTGGAGTTGACTAGCACCACTTCATAGCCTTCTTCTCGCAACGCTTTACAGGCTTGGGTGCCAGAATAGTCAAACTCGCACGCTTGTCCAATCACTATTGGACCAGACCCTAGTAGTAAAATCTTCCTGATATCATCACGGCGGGGCATAGTCTTTGCCTTGGAGTAGGGGAATATGAGTCCTGATTATTTTAACTCCCTCCCAGCCAAAGTCCTCACAGAACCCCCGGAAGCCCACGAAGATGTGGCTGACGACTGGAGCGCACATCAATCTCCCACTGCGTGGGAGAAAGCGCGTCCCCGTTCAGATATATCCAGTAAACCAAAAAGTTTTCCCACTCGGGCGATCGCGAGGCCTGCCATAAGGATC
>JAQYWO010000441.1 GCA_029379215.1 Rhizonema sp. PD37 | reverse complement strand
GATCTCGATTAAACCCGCCCCTACGCCCCAAATATATGGTTCCTTCCAAACGAGTTTACATATTATTGACATCAGGAATTATTCTTGCCACAACTTTAGCAATCTTTCTCAGCATTCCATCCAGTATCGCGATCACTTTATTACTGGATATCGTTGTACTAGGATTATTGGTAGTGGATGGTTTGCGAGTCCGATCGCATCGAGTTGAGATTTCCCGAGAATTGCCGCCACGCCTTTCTATTGGGCAAGATAATCCAGTCTTCCTCAACGTCAAGTCAGCGAATACCAACGCTGTCGTACAAATTTCCGACTATTATCCGAGTGAGTTTAAAGTTTCTGTGCCAACACTTCGGGCTACTGTTGCCAATAACACCACTCAGGAACTAACTTATACTGTCCATCCCACACAACGGGGAGAATTTTCCTGGGGCGACATTCAGATTCGGCAATTGGGATCTTGGGGATTGGCTTGGGATAATTGGAAGATTCCGCAAAGTCTGACGGTAAAAGTTTATCCTGATTTAATTGGGTTGCGATCGCTCTCAATTCGGCTGACACTACAATCATCTGGAGTCAATCGCCAACGGCAATTGGGTATCGGCACTGAGTTTGCCGAATTACGGAACTATCGCACTGGAGAAGATTTACGGTTCATAGATTGGAAAGCTACAGCCCGTCGTCTAGGCGCAGGCAACACATCGCCATTGGTGAGAGTTTTAGAGCCCGAAAAAGAACAGACATTACTGATTTTGCTTGATCGCGGACGATTAATGACCGCAAGAGTACAAAATTTACAAAGGTTTGATTGGGGTTTGAATGCAACCCTATCCTTAGCTTTAGCCGGATTGTATCGAGGCGATCGCGTTGGCGTGGGTGTCTTTGATCGCCAGATGCACGCCTGGATTTCTCCCGAAAGAGGACAACATCATCTAAGTCAGTTGATTGATCGCCTCACACCCATTCAACCAGTGTTGCTGGAATCTGATTACTTAGGAGCAGTCACAAATTTTGTCAAGCAGCAAACCAGGCGTTGTCTAGTTGTCATCATTACGGACTTAGTTGATGTGACAGCCTCTGCCGAACTTCTTGCCGCACTCACCAAACTGGCACCCCGCTATCTTCCCTTTTGCGTCACCCTACGCGATCCGCAAGTTGATTATTTAGCACAAACCCCAACTGAAGGAGAAACAATAGCCGCCTACACCCGTGCCGTTGCCCTTGATTTACTAGCACAGCGGCAACTCGCATTTGCCCAGCTAAAACAAAAAGGTGTGTTAGTACTGGATGCACCCGCAAATCAAATCACAAATCAATTAGTAGATAGATATTTGCTACTCAAAGCACGCAATCAACTATAAATATAGCGCTGCTTAGTTGTGTGCAAGACGTACAGGAGATTTATTTACCAAGCGATGACTTGCGGTACGATAATTGTGTTTTGAATATAATGACTTGTAATCTTGGCAATTGCTGTAAAAAGTATAATTTCATGCGTTCCTATCATCCCGAAAAGACACCAATTTACTTAGTGTCTCAGTTTAAATTTCATTGGACAATGAAACTGGGTCGTATAAAAGGTTGGATGTTGGGAGAGAAGTAGATGAAGACAGATTTTCCTGTAACCACATCGCAGATGCGAGATGGTGCGGAGGTTTTTGCCGTAACAGTCTTGGAAGCGAAGCAGCCAAAATGCGTCGGTCTTTTCGCAGTCGGACACGGTGGAAATCCGTTGCGGCATCTTTCTGCTGCTGCAATCGGTTGTCAGCCACGGATGCACAATAGTCGCGCCGCATTTTGCCATACTGACGTCTTCTGCTCCTACAAAAGAGGAACTGGATGCGCGCATCCGGCGGCTTGAACTCGCTGCAAACGGCTATGTGCGCGTGGATCAATCCGGCCACTCGATAGGAGTAGTGACCTTGCTGGCGCTTGCCGGAGGCGAAGCGCAAACGCTCTCGGGGCACCGAGTGGTATCCGGGTCAAAGTGGAAGTTTGAACGGCTTGCCCTTTTCGCGCCGCCGACTGATTTCTTTAGGCACCCCGGTGCACTCAAATCCGTTGACGTACGACTGCACATACGTGCTGGCGGTAAGGATACCATTACGCCCCCCGCCCAGGCATTAGCTCTCATGAAAATACTCGCGCACCAAACGCAGGTCGAACTTTGTCTGGACGAGGATGCTGGACACTTCACTTACATGGATGAACTGCCGCCACATGTCGTTGATCCTCAACCCGAGCGAAACGCCTTTTTATCCGCTTTGGCCGAGGATGTTGCTCAGTTTGTCACTTCCTTATGTTGACTATGATACTTACCTACATCGGTAGGGAAACCTATCGAAATGTACTCTAGCATGAGTGGCAATAGACTAATGAGATCGCCAACGGTTTAGATCTGGCTGACTTGGAAAGAGCTGTTGCGAAGACTGATATCAAAACGCAAAAAATGAAAAAAGGTTCGTAAAATTGTTGAGTTCGAGTACCTCAGGTACTATTGTTGACAGCTTCGTCAACAATGAACTACACAAGTCATTTATGCCTGCTCAAACAAACCGTCACATCCCTGTCCTGATCGTTGGCGCTGGCCCGACAGGTCTAACTATGGCTGCCACCCTCACAAAATATGGCGTTCCGGTGCGCATTGTGGAGAAAAAGCCAAATCTCTCACGCTTTACCAAGGCAACAAACCTCATGCAGCGTAGTCAGGAAGTGCTTTACGCGCTTAACCTGCTGGAAGCCATGAACGATATTGGTGGTTTTATGTGCCGACTGATGGTTCACAGCTATGGTAAGTGCTTTGGTCCGTTAACGATGCGCCTGGAAGAGACACCCTTTAAGGACGTGATTCTGTGCGGTCAGCATAATTTTGAAGCAGTCATAGCCAAAGCGTTGGAGCTTCGCGGTATTTCTATCGAGTTCAATACAGAGCTAAAGCACCTCCAGCAGATTCCGAACAGCGTCGTTGCCACCTTGCAAGGTTCAGGTACGACGGAGGAAATACAATGCGATTACGTTATTGGCTGTGATGGGGCAACGGGTATTACGCGCACATTTACAAAATACGACTTCGAGCCGAAGAAGACGGGCGTTAGCATACGGCAAATCGACTGTAAACTCAAGTGGCGGCGGTTGTCAACTATGGATCAGTTATGGCTGTTTTACTTCAAAAACGGCTTTGCCACGGTTGTGCCCCTTCCTGGCGGCATGCACCGTGTTCTCACGATCGAACCTAAAGATTGTATGCCCGAGCGTAACCCAACGCTTGAAGAAATGCAGACCCGCATCCGTGAAATCACTACCGACGATAGTGTAGTATTGAGCGACCCTGAATGGTTTAGCTATACGGATCTTTCGATGGGCATAGCCTCTGGACTGCGTGATGGACGGATTATTCTGACCGGAGATGTCGGTAATCCAATCCTTCCAAACGGTGGACAGGGCATGAATACTGGCATCTCCGATGCTTTCAATCTTGGCTGGAAGCTGGCATCTACGCTCAAGCACGGTGCTCCAGACGTGTTAATCGACACTTACGAACAGGAACGCCACACTCTACGTACCAAACTTCAAAATACTCAATATTTCAGCCTCAAATACACTACGCTCGTCACGCCCAAATGGATGCAGGCACTATTATGCTGGCTCGGTGAGCCACTTCTAAGATGGGGGGGCGAGTATAAAATGGCGCAAGCTTTCAGTCAACTAACCATCAATACACGTGAAAGTCCGTTGACCCTTGAGAAGATGGGCACAAAGGGTCTGCGTGCAGGAGATCGTGCGCTTAACGCTGATATCTCGAAGGACACTGAAACTGTACAGATCTACGAACTGATTTATGTGGGCGGCTGGACGCTCTTAGCTTTTACTGGAACTAAAGAGATCAACTGCCACGCGCTCATCAAAGCGATCAACACTTTTGGCCGTGCTGATCTATCGCGATACGTTGTCTCGACTCACAGCCAGATTGCTTCTACTGTGCCGATTCTTTACGACCTTGATGAAGTCGCGCACCGCACTTATCAAGTAAAGAAACCGACGCTCTACCTCATCCGGCCAGATGGCTATGTTGGCGCTCGCGTCTCTCCAACAGAAGTGGGCAGACTTTCTCAGTATGCGACAAGATGGATTCCGCAAGGTACTCTCAGCCTCGCTTTCCAAAACTAGATAGCGACATAATCTGTTGATGAATGTTCCTCTTCTGTCACTCTCCAAAAACATTTGCCATTTCTGAATTTTATAACTTTCGCATAGCGAGCGATTGCCTAAGAGGCATAGCCAAAGGCAATCGCTCGATTAGTTTTTTCATAACAAATACAAGACCCATTTTTTTTATAGTATAGCTTGTATTGATTGTCTCATGAGGCTAAGAACGATACGGCGATAACGCCGTTGCCAAAGGCATTGTCCTACGCATGAGAGTGACAGAAGAGGGCTATACTAACGTTGAATAATTTTCCGGATTTGAGTTGCTTCTTGCAAGCTTTTTTCTAATCCGCCTTCTACAATTCCTTTGATATAGTTAATTTTAATTTCTTCTAAAAGATCGACGATTAACCTACTAATTTCCTTAAGGTTCTGTTCCTTGTGAAATTCTGCTTCTAAAGCAGCACCAAAATTATCAATCAAACGATTGGATATTGCGCCTAATTCAGAATCTTCTAATAAACTTATCATCGTGGTATATGCTGTTTGAGAAATCTCTGTCACTAACTTGTCTGTCAACTGAGCAGGTATTTGATTGACTCCAGGCACCTTTTGCAGTTGTTGATAAGTCGGAGATTGACTCAGAGTCGTTTTTACACTACGATGTAGTAATGATTCTATATCCGGTTGAATTTTTGGGAAAACATGATATACTGTGAGGCGAAGAAGGTGTGAAGCGATCGCCCTAATTTCATTAGTATTATTGATATCAATATAAGATTTACGGAGATGTGGTCGCAAGAACCAATTTAGGATCTTGCCTTCCCGAATTGACTCTTGAAGTTGAGTAATTAGCCGGATGGCGACAATCTCAGTGATGTCTTCGGCAAAGTTAGCTACAACATCGCGGTTAATCTCCCGACGGGCAATATCGAGATTTAATAAATCGGCTTGGTTGAGGCGAATAATCACAGGAAGGACTCGCAAAAATCGCCAAAACGGAAGTATTAAGGGGATCTCGTACCAACGTCGAACTATTGCTTGCTGCCAAGTTAATCCCATCTCTCGACTCTTCAAAAAAGCTCTAACCAGAAGTTCTAAGCCAAATAAAATCACAAATGGTAAGTCAATCTGCCAGAAAAGATTGAGAGATTTACCGTTTATTCCGATTCGGCGATAGTAGTTTGTTTCAATCAAAGGTTGAATTTGAGTCTTAAAAAAATCAATTTCTGGTTGCCAACCCGCGCTCTCAAAATGCGACTCACTCCAAAATGCTCTAAAAGCTTGATGCGCCGATTCAATTCCCATGCGATCGCGCATGAGATTTTTAATCTTTTCCAAAACCCCGCTTTTATTAGCTGCAGCAAACGGATTATCTTTAATCATCTCATCACTGAGATTTTGCAATTGAGTTAATAAGTTTTCTGTTTCAGATGACTGTAAACCTGTACTTGAAACCTGATCTTGTAATTGGTATACTGTATTAATA
>JAQYWO010000440.1 GCA_029379215.1 Rhizonema sp. PD37 | reverse complement strand
AATGTTTGTAGTTGCGCTTTAGCGCTCTTAACAGTTTGAGAGCGCTAAAGCGCAATTACGAACCTATCTCTTATTTATAACTCATTGCTCGAACATGATATTACATGGTAGAAATTGAATTCATTTATATTAGGGTGATGCCCAACGTTGCATTGGTGTCTTTTCTATTGTGTTTTTCATAGTATCGCTATTTACATCACAGAAAACGATAACCGACACAGTTTAACCACTATGACTGAAAATAAGTTGTGTTACTCTGTTTCATAACGCTCACTTAGGGTTTTTAGCTTAGCACGGACAAGCGATCGCACTGAATCCGGCGACACCACGACGCAATCTTCCCCATACCGCAGCACTTCTCGAATCAACCAGAAGGGATGGGGGACACGCTTCACAACTTGACGTACATCTTCAACAACTTCATTGCTGATATCTTTATTAATGGATCTAGCTTTGGATTCGTAAGCTTTTACCATTCCTCCCGAAAAATGTAAGTACACTTTGAGGAAATCTAGACCTTCACGTCGCCAATATCCGTTGATTGGCAAAATAGTTTTGATTTTATCTAGCCGCAGACACCGATTATGGATGAGTTCTGGAAAATCAGTATGTTTAATATCTTCAGTCTCATCACACCAGATATATAAGTAAAATCCCTTCTCTTCTTCAAAAGCAATCTCAGCATAACGAACTGTAAATGCCAAATCCTCACCTTGAGAATTGGTATAAAGTATATGAAAAGGTTGTTCGTTCTGGCAGTGCTGCTCGACGATGATCCGCCAAGCTTCTGTCGGTTGACTCACTTTTTGCAGAACCAATTGACGCATCGGGGCTTCAAGTTCACCACGCTCTAATAACAAACTAGAGAGGATTTGCGCTTCGCCTGTGTTGCCAGAGTCATTCAACAACCGTATGGCTTGCAGTAAAGCTCCAACTTGAGCCTTATTCAGAGTAAAGGGTTCGCCAACCTCAAATTCCTGTTGGGCGATCGCCACCCGTACCCATCAATCGGAAGTTTTACTCACCAACACTGATATTTGGCACTATTTACATCAAGGTGCTTATCTGATTCGAGGCGATAGTCCTGATAAACTATGGGGACGTATTGATAAGGATTTTGATCTCTTCATTTTTGATGAATTTCATGTTTTCACAGCCCCGCAGATTGCGAGCACGATTAACACGATGCTGCTAATACGCTATACCAATCGGCGGAAGAAATTTCTATTTCTTTCAGCGACGCCAAATAGACAGTTAATTGAACGATTAGAAAAAGCAGGATTCCGGTGTCAGCAGATTAATCCGACTGAGGAAAATAAGTACACTTTCGATCCACCACTTGCACAAGGATGGCGGCAGGTATCGCGAACAATATCGTTAACTTTCATTTCTTTGGAACCGACAGTTAAATCTTCTGAAACCTGGTTAAGAGACAACAGTCATCTGATTTTGGCTCAGTTTCAGCAGTATCCAGGTAGTAAGGTTGCAATTATCCTGAACTCAATTGCCGCAGTCAAGCGCTTGACACCTTTTTTTCGAGAACTTTTACAACCATTAGGTTTGACGGTAGGAGAAAATACAGGGCTGTCAGGAAAAACAGAAAAAGACAGAAGTCTGGCGACAGACTTAGTTATTGGTACTAGCACCATTGATGTGGGAGTTGACTTCAAAATTAATCAATTAATTTTTGAATCTTCCGATGCAGGTAGCTTCATCCAACGTTTAGGACGCTTAGGAAGGCATGATGGTTATGAAAAAGATGGTAAGCTGATTAAATTTGCAAGATTTAGTGCTTTTGCTCTTGTTCCTAACTTTCTGGTGGAACGCCTGTTTGGAGGGGAGACAGCAGCTTTAGAAGTTAATGGCATTTATGATCGCCCCTTCTTCCATAATAAGATTAACGAACTGTATCGCCAAATCAACGATTTTCAAGGCTACTACCGCCGTTGGGGCGCTGTGCAATCATTACTCCTGTACAGTAAGCTGGGCGATCGCACGATTCAACTACAGTATGCCCAAAGCCGGGAAAAGTTTCGAGAAGTCTGCGAACAGGTATTTGACACAAAGCTGACTTCTGTAGCAGCACATACTAAAAGGTGGGCGGAAGACTGGCGGCAGATGTCAGGCAACAAAGGGGGAAACCCAATTGCTGAGGATGCTTGTAGTTTCCGGGGTGCTAGTGCTTTGCAGTGTGGATTGTACGATTTAACAGAGGAAAACGAGGTAGACAGGTTCAAAACCTACGATTTACCAGGAATTTTAGGAAATTTGGAAATTGAAATGTGGACGGATACTGCGTTTATGCGATCGCTGAAGGAAACTGCTGCACGTACAGCTCAACCCATTCCGAAAGGGAGATTTGCACGCTGCCTCGCTTTCATGAAGCTGCACTCCTACCGAGAGGAAAAGTTGAATTGGAAGTTTACCTACTCTGATGACTTGCAACCGATTGCTGATGCTTGGAAAGTTCAAGTTCTCAAGGGGGTGGAAATTTGGCAACCGGGAAATAGGTGGGTTGGGGAAATTAACAAACTGCTGAAAAATCGAGGTTTGGTTTGTTACGTGATTCATCGCCCAGTGTCGGAAGTGCGGATGCGGCTACGGCTACCGATGCACTTCCAGATTTACCCGATAAGCGATCGCAACAGTGTTCACGATGCCACTGCTCCATATTCTATCGCGATCGCTCAGTCAGTACTGCTGCTGGATACGCTTGCTTACTGGTTTAGAAGCAAAGGAGGTGAGATATGGGTTGTTTGAGGAGAAAAAGATTCGTAGGGGCGAACGGCTGTTCGCCCTAAGGAGTAATTTTCGGAAAGATGATGAACCGCCTTAGCGTTCGCGCAGCGTCTCGAAGAGAAGCCATGCCCGAAGGGCTTTAGACGCCAAGGAAGCCAAGAAAGAAAATAGGGCAGGATAGAAAAGTTATGTCCTATCAGCAGTAATAATCATTTACCCTCATGAGCAACCCTATTCCAGAGGAATACAGCAATCTCCTAGTTGAAGTTAAACAGCGTATTCGTTCTGCACAGTATGAAGCACTTAAAGCTGTTAATAAAGAACTGATTGCCCTCTACTGGGATATTGGACGGATAATCATCACCCGCCAGCAAGGAGCTAGTTGGGGCAAGTCTGTAGTAGAACAGTTAGCGAAGGACTTGCAGGCAGAGTTTCCTGGGATTAGCGGGTTTTCTGTCCGTAATATCTGGAATATGCGGAGTTTTTACGTTGCGTATAGTCAGAATGAAAAACTGCAACCATTGGTTGCAGAAATTGGCTGGACTCATAATTTGGTCATTCTCGAAAAGTGTAAGGATGATTTGGAACGAGAATTTTATATCAGAATGACTCGCAAGTTTGGTTGGACAAAAAACGTTTTGATTCACCAGATCGAAAATCAGACGTATGAGAAAACTTTGTTAAATCAAACTAATTTTGATCAAGTTGTATCAGAGGAAATACGCAATCAGGCAAAACTAGCAGTTAAAGATGAATATATATTTGATTTCTTGGAATTGGGAGATGAACATAGTGAGCGGCAACTAGAACAAGGAATTCTCGCAAGGGTGGAACCTTTCTTACAAGAGATGGGTGGGATGTTCACCTTCGTTGGTAGCCAATACCGTCTAGAAATTGATGATGAAGAATTCTTTATAGATCTTGTACTATACCACCGTAGTTTGAAGTGTTTGGTAGCAATAGAGCTAAAGATTGGCAAGTTTTTACCTGAGTATGTTGGCAAGATGCAGTTTTATTTGGCTGTGTTAGATGACAAGGTAAAGCTAGCTGATGAAAATCCTTCGATTGGAATTATTCTTTGTAAGTCTAAAAAGAAAACAATTGTGGAATATGCACTGAGGGAATCGAATAAGCCGATTGGTGTAGTAGGCGCGTTAGCGTAGCGTTAGCGAGTCTTCGAGCGTCACGGCTGTTCGCCCCCAACAGTGCCTCAAGAACTACAAAATCAGCTTCCGGCTCCAGAGCAAGTTGCTAAACTGCTAGAAGGAGTGGAATAAAATTTATCAACTAAACGATGAATGATACTAATATGCACACACCCACAATTGCAGAACTTCAGGAAATTGCTCAACAACTTCCTGAACATATTCCTTATCTCAAAATGTTAGTTCTGTTTGGTTCCAGAGCTACAGGGAAAACTCATGCAAACAGCGATTGGGATTTTGCTGCACTCTATGATGAAGAAATTCGTCAACATCATGTTAATGATGATGTTTTTGCTTGGTTTGAAGTTCCACTGATTCTTGGTAGAGTCTTTAAAATTAATCCAGATAATATTGATGTAGTCGAGCTTAATAACTGTTCATGGTTAATAGCTCATTTTGTGGCTGATGATGGTATTCTGCTGTATGAAAAAGATCCAAAAGGATTTGATTATTTTCGGTTAACTTCATTAAGACCAGAATCTGAGCTAAAGAAGTTCCGAAAAGAGCAACGTCAGCTTATAGATATTGAATTGAAAAAGTTGAGAGTATGAGCGAAATCAAATTAGAAGTAGTTTTAGTTAGAGTTAAGCTGATAGTGAAATATTGTAACACTTTATAAGAGTATATATCTATCAGTCTTAATGATTACTTAGAGGATTTTCACAAGCAACTTGTTGTTGAGAGACTCTTACAATTAATGATTGAGGCTGCGACAGATATCAATAAATATCTTTTGTTGCAATTACATCAAATTAGTACAGCCACAAACTTTGATTCTTTTACTGAAGTTGGAAAGCAAGGTTTCATCACACAAGATTTGGCTGCGAAACTAGCTCAATCAGTAGGTATGCGGAATATTTTAGTTCATCAGTACAAAGACATAGACAGCAGAATTGTATTTTCCTCAATCCCCAAAGCATTAGAACAATATCGACTTTATGCAGAACAAATAAAAATTAGTGTAGAATCTTTAGAGGTATAAAATGGCAAAAAAAGGTAAACTGTCAGATACCAAAGAACAACTTTCACTATTTGAAATAGAAGTAGATCTGCCATCTGAAGAACAGGAAAATTTAGAAGATGTATTAGACGATGATGACACTCTTAACTTTGAATCTTCAGATCGCACTATCGAACCTGAAGCGAGGGAGTTACTCACACTTAAACTTCTGCGTGAAGCAATTCTGGAGCAAAATCCAGATGATCGAGTGATGGCAGATTTTGCTGAGTATGTCTTACCAAATCTGTTGCGGATTGCTATTGGAGTTACAGCAAAAGGTGGTAAATTTTTCGATGAAATTGATCAGCAGCGAGTAGCGGAAGGGAAAGCAAGAGTTAGGCGGGATAATGCTGCGGATCAATCACTGAACACACATTTACTGAATGGATTATTCCCGGCTCACTCAATTGAGCGACGTTTGGCACAAATCGATACGACTATTCGGCGAGTTACGCGAGAGCGAGAACGCAGATTGGTGATGGCTGGATTTATTCTACATGATTTTGAAAAGTTTCCTGATGTTCCAGAAAACTGTCGCAAGTTACCGCTCGATGAACATCGCAAAATTATCGCTGAAAAAGCTCGGCAGTTAGGGCTTGACAAGTTTATTAATCCAGACGATCCAGAAGCTTATAAACAGTAAACCAAAAAGTTTTCCCACTCGGGCGATCGCGAGGCCTGCCATAAGGATC